>JAIOPG010000007.1:300000-455267 GCA_021414025.1 Planctomycetota bacterium
GCGAGCGCGCTCCCGAACTTGCGGCGGAGCTGCAGGTCGCCACGCAGGCGGCGCCGCTGCCTTGGCTCGCCGTCGGCGAAACTCGACCCTGCCAATGGAGCGACTCGCTCTTCGCCGAGATGAGCTGAGCGCGGCGCTTCAATCCTTCTCCGCGACGCCGGCCGCCACCTGCAATTCATGCCACTCCTGCGGGTTTCTGAGGAACTTTCCAATTTCATGCCCCTGCAGGAAGAGCGGCACAAGCATCGGCAGCCCGCCGCGAGACTCCTGAGAGAGCGGCAGCATCTCGCTGCGCAGGTAGCTGCCGGCCTTGGAAAACATGCGGTAGAGCTGCACTGGATGGTCGAGGTTCGTCTCGCGGCAACCGGCGCAGGGCGGCGCGTCGCGCTCGGTCCACCAGGCGACCACCTCGCCGGGAAGGACGATTGAGCCGGGCTCCATGGCCGCGAGCGTTCCGACCGCGTCGAAGTCGGGCCACGATGGAAGTTTCATCGCGCCAGGCCCCTCCCAGATCCATCCGCGCAGCTGGGCATACAGGCTGGCGCGAAGAGCCTGCCGCGCCTCCTGCACCAGCGCCGCGATCTCCGCGGGTAGGACTGCGCCTTTCCAGGCGCTCTCAAGCCGCTTGACCGCCTCCTCGATGGCCACTTCCGCGCTGTCGCGGGCGAAGGCCCTCGCCGACGGCGCGACCCGGTCCAACTCTCCCAGCGCGTGCGTCACCGCCTGCAGGGCGATCACACTGGCCACGCTCTCGCGGAGCCGCTGCACCTCCAGTCCTGCAGGCCACGCCTTCGCCGCCTGGGCGAATTCGATCCAGCGTGCCAGCAGCGCCGGCCATGTGATATCGCTCGATGATTCTGCCACTTCCGGAGCGTAGCCGCCCGGCGGCTCGCAAAACATGCCTCCGGATGAATCCACCCCCCGCCGCTACGCTTCGACTTCCCCATGAGCGACTTCATCGGACATCACTGCGGCGTCGCGCTGGTCCGCCTGAAGCGCCCGCTCGCCGAGATGCAGCGCCTCCATGGCGATCCGCTGTGGGGACTGCGAAAGCTCTATCTGCTCATGGAGAAGCAGCACAACCGCGGACAGGACGGCGCGGGAATTGCCAGCGTGAAGTTCGACACGGCTCCCGGCGAGCCCTTCCTTTCCCGGCTGCGCAACAGCAAGCGCAGCCCGATCGAGCGAATCTTCGACGCAGCAATGGGGCCGGCACTGAAATGGTCCGAGTCCGAGCTGCGGAGCATGGATCCGCTGGAGCTCAAGCGGCGCATCCCCATGCTGGGCGAAGTCATGCTGGGCCATCTGCGCTACGGCACCTCCGGCGGGCGCGGCGAGAGCCTCTGCCATCCCTACATCCGCCGCTCCAATGTGGCCAGCCGCAACCTGGCGATCGCCGGCAACTTCAATCTCACCAACGCGGGCGAACTCTTTCAAACGCTCGCGGGCTACGGGCTGAATCCCGTCGGCGACACGGACACGGGCGTGGTGCTGGAGAAGATCGGCCACTTCCTCGATGTGGAGCATGACCTGCACCGCAAGGCGTCGGGGCAGGGAAGCCTCTTCAATCTGGATGGCGTCGAGCTGGCCCACACGGTGGCGAAGCAACTGGACCTGGTCCGCGTGCTGGAGAAGGCGACCGCGGATTTCGATGGCGGCTATGTCTTTGTCGGTCTGCTCGGCCATGGCGACTGCTTCGTCTGCCGCGACCCCAATGGCATCCGGCCGGTCTTCGTGCTGGAGACCGACGACGTCGTGGCCGCCGCAAGCGAGCGCGCCGCGCTGACCACCGTCTTCGATGTCCCGCCGGAATCGGTGAAGGCGCTGCCTCCGGGCGAAGCGCTCATCGTCCGCCGCGACGGCGAAATCATTCGCGCGGCGTTCCGTCCCCCCGACCGCCGCCTCGAATGCTCCTTCGAGCGGATCTACTTCAGCCGCGGCAATGACCCCGACATCTATCAGGAGCGCAAGCGCCTCGGCCGCAGCTTGGCCGAGCCGGTGCTCCAGCGGACCGGCGAGGACTTCGCCAACATCGTCTTCGGCTTCATCCCCAACACCAGCGAGCCCGCTTTTCTCGGCCTGGTGGAGGAAGTGGAGCAGCGCATGCGCACCCGCGAAATTGCGGCCCTGACCGGCAAGCTGCGCGCGGGCACCCTTGCCGAGAGCGACCTCGCTGCGTCGCTGGGCATGCTGCCGCGGGTGGAGAAAATCGCCCACAAGGATCAGCGCCTGCGCACCTTCATCACCCACGACGCGGCCCGCCGGGACCTGGTCACGCACGTCTATGACGTCACCCGCGGCGTGGTCCGGGAGAACGACACGCTGGTCATGGTCGACGACTCGATCGTGCGCGGCACCACGCTGCGCGATTCGATCGTCACCATGCTCGCCCGCCTGCGCCCCTCGCGGATCGTCATCGCCAGCTCGGCCCCGCCCATCTGCTACCCCGACTGCTACGGCATCGACATGAGCCAACTGGGCAGGTTCATCGCCTTCGAGGCGGCCGTGGGCGTGATCCGCGACCGCGGCGACGAGGGAATGTTCGAGGAGATCGAGCGGCTCTGCCTGGAGCAGGCCACCCTTCCGCCGGCGCAGATGAAGAATCATGTCCGGCGGATCTACGACGCGGTTTCGCACGACGAGCTCTGCGACCGGATCGCCCGGCTCATCCGCCCCGAGAGCCTCGCCTGGAAGGGTCGTCTGGAGGTCGTCTACCAGCGGGTCGAGGGCCTCGCCCAGGCCATGCCCGAGCACAAGGGCGTCTGGTATTTCACCGGCGACTATCCCACCCCGGGCGGGTTGCGGGTCCTGAACACGGCCTATCTGAACTGGAGAAAAAAGCTCGAAAAACGGGCTTATTGATCGGGATTCAGGAAAGCCCTTCCGCAGCCGCCTCGGCGCCGGTTGAACTTGACCGAAAGGTCGAATTCGGGTCTACTAGTCGGCTCGCCGCAGTTCGACGAATCGAACCGCGGTTTCAAGGCTCCTTTCGAGGCACAGATGGCTCGCTACACCGGTCCCAAAGTCAAACTTTCTCGTCGTGTCGGCGTTCCCATTGCGGACATTCCGAAGCACACCGCCAAGCGCCAGCTCACCTCCAACGGCATGCACGGCTTCCGCGGCAAGCGCCCGAAGCCCTACGGCATCCGCAAGGACGAGAAGCAAAAACTGCGCTACCACTACGGCGTCCTCGAGAAGCAATTCCGCCACGTCCTCGCCAACGCGGGACGGACCACCGGCAACACCGGCGAAGTGCTGATGCAGCTCCTGGAGCGCCGCCTGGACAATCTGCTCCGCCGCGCGGGTTTCGCCCGCACGATCTGGGCCGCCCGCCAGCTGGTCGCCCACGGCCACGTCAAGGTCAACGGCGAGAAGGTCGATCGTCCCAGCTACCTGGTTGAAATCGGACATGAGATCACCCTGCGTGAAGGCACGCACAAGCTGATCCGCGAGAACATGGAGAGCATGTCGAGCCACAACGTGCCCGGCTGGCTCGAAGTGAATCCGGCCCAATTGTCGGCGAAGGTCACCAGCCTGCCGACCTCGGACCAGATTCCGTTCGATGTCAACACCAATCTGATCATCGAGTTCTATCGCTGATCCATCGGGCCTTCGGGCATGCTCAAGTTCCTCCGAAAATACAACAAGGTCCTCTTCGGATTCTTCAGCGTGGTGCTCATGGTCACCTGGCTCGTGCCCTCAGCGATCCAGCAGCTTTCCAAGTCGTCCGCCTCGGCCAATGCGGTCTGGGCAACGGTGGGTGACGGCGAGAAGGTCACGCTCATTGAGGAGCAGAAGCTGGCGCGGCAGGTCAAGATCATCGACGCCCTCAAGCTGCCGATGGCCCGTGATCTGGGCATCACCAACAATCCAAGCCAGTGGTATCTGCTGGTCCGTGAGGCGAAGCAGGCCGGATTGGTCAGCGGCCCCTCGGACGGCAAGGACGTCCTGCAGAAGATCGCCGGCGGCGAGGTCAAGCCCGGCGAGCCGATGTCCAGCCAGGCTCTGCTGCTGCTGGGCCAGCTCTGCAGCGCCAGCGGCTACCAGCCCCCGATGATCTACGAAACGCTCGCGGAACTTTCCGGCGTGGCCCGCATGCTGAACCTGGCCGCCGCGGCGCCGCGCATCAGCGAGGCGCGAATGAAGTCGACGGCGCAGAACGCCCTCACCGGACTGAGCGCCGACGTGGTGGTGATTGCGACCGACAAGCCCCTCCCCGCCAACGATCCGGTTCCGACACCGGAGCAGGTCGAGAAGCTCGTGAAGGACAACGCCGACAAGGAGCCGGGCAAGGGTCCGCACGGCGTTGGCTACCGGCAGCCCGAACAGATCCAGTTGGAATGGTTCGTCGTCCCCGCGGAACAGGTCCGCAACCAGATGATGAACGATCCGCGCCTCTCCAACGTCGAACTGCGCAAGGCCTTCCTGCGGAATCCGACTTCCTTCGGCGCCCGCCTCGGCGAGGTCGACCCGAACTTCGACACCTTCAAGGAGCAAGTCCGCACCAAGGTGCTCGACCAGATCACTGCTGAGCGCCTCGACGAGATGGTGAAGTTCATCGCCGATCAGGCCCAGCTCTCCACGCGGACTCTTCCCAAGGACGGCATCTACGCCAAGCTGCCCGAGGACTGGCGGAATCTTCCCGGGCTCCCGGCCCTCGCGACCGACCTGGCCAAGCAGTTCAACGTGACCGCCCCCAAGGTCGAGACTGTCGGACCGACCGTGCTCTCCGATCTCTCCAAGGTCGCCGGACTCGGCAGCGCCGCCAGCGACCGCTTCGGCGCCCAGCCCATGCCCATCGGCACCCTGGTCTCGATGACCAAGGAATTGAAGCCTGCCGAGTCTCGCGCCGTCCTGCAGGTCGGCGTCATCGGTCCCCCGCTGCGAGCACCGGATCTGTCGCGCCCTCCGCGCACCGACGCCAACCCCGCCTCACCCAGCCGCGAGCCGCTGACCACCGACCTCTACGCTTTCCGCGTGCTCCAGGCCTCGCCCGCGCATTCCGCGGTGAACGCCCAGGAAGCCGGCGCTAAGGCCGTCGAAGACGAGCAGAAGCTCCTCCGCTTCGCGGCGCTGGAAAGCCAGCTCGCCTCGATCGAGGCCAAGGCCAAGGAGAAGGGACTTGAGGCGCTCGCCCAGGAATACAACACCAAAGTCGAGTTCGCCCCGCAGATCCGCGGCGCCGACATGAAGTTCGTGCAGTATGGCCTGAAGATGCCGACCGCCATTCCCGGCCTGGGCGAGGACGCTTCCGTGGTGAACGAAATCGTCAGGCGCTCATTGGCCATTCCCGAGGCCCAGTTCGCCACCACGCCGGATGCCGCGCGGACCTTCGTGGTCGCCTCCCCCGACAAGCTCGCCCTGGTTGCGGTTCACGTCCGCGATGTGCTGCCCATGTACGCCGAGGATTTCAACAGCCTGGCGGGCAACCAGCGCTTCCGCAACGCCATGCTCAGCGAAAGCAGCCAGATCAAGGTGCCCGAGGAGTTTTCCTTCGAGGCCCTGGCCGCACGGAACAAGTTCAAGGCGACCAAGGAGCAAACCGCTCCGGTCGACCTGAGCCCGCCTGCGCCCCCCTTCTGATTCGGGTTCGTGCATCGGCCGAGACGGATCGTCCGTGATTTCGAGTTTCTTTAACTGACTTTCGAGCCCGCCTTGACGGGCTTGTCCACGCACAGCAGGACCACATCGCGCTCATCCGGCCCCGGCTTTCCATCCGCGCCGGCGGCAGGCTCGCTCTTCAGGTCGCTGGCCGCGAGGATCATTCCCGCGCTGACCTCGCCGCGGAGCATGCGCGGCTCGAGATTGGCGACGATGACCACCTGCTTGCCCACCAGGGACGCCGGGTCATACCACGCCTTCACACCGGCGCAGACCTGCCGACCCTCGGGGGTCCCATCATCCAGTCGCAGCTTGAGCAGCTTGTCCGCGTTGGGATGCGCCTCCGCCGCCAGCACGGTGGCGACGCGCAGGTCGATCTTGGAGAAGAGGTCGTAGGCGATGGCGGGCAGCGGCTCGGTCATGATGGATCCTTCCATGCGGTGTCCTCAAACGGGGTTCAGGGTCTTGTAGGCGGTCACGGCGTCGAAATCGCGGTCGCTGAGCATGCCGCCGTCGCTGCGCAGGGCGACGCTCTCGTCGCGGCGGCGGCTGCGCTCGCAGCGCGGCGCGTCGCGCAGATCGATCACTTCCACCGCGGCGGCCTTGGGATCGAAACGGGCGCGGGAGACGCCGCAGAGATCAGCGAAATCCGCGGCGAAGCGGCCGAGGGTTCCCTCGCGGTCGGGCACGACCAGCCCCGCGTCCATCGCGTTCTCCACGCCGCGGGCCTTGGCCTCCTCCAGCGCCTTCAGGGCGGCGGACCGCGCCTCCATCGCCTGGCTCCAGCCGGCGTGCGCCTGGAACGACAGGCCCAGATGGGTCTGCTCGTGCACCGTCGCGTCGCCGGGGTGCAGCGTCCGGTAGATCTCGTCCGCGGTGTGCGGCAGGATCGGCGCCAGGAGCCGGCACAACACCTCGGCGCAGGCTCGCATGACCACCTGCGAGCGGCGGCGGCGCGGCGAATCGGGCCGGTCGCAGTAGAGGCGGTCTTTCACGGCGACGCAGTAGCTGGAGGACATCGCGTCATTGCAGAAGGCGAAGAGGGCCAGATGCGCCGCGCGGAAATCGAATCGCTGATAGGCGTCGCGCACCTCGCGCTCCAGCCGCGAGGTCTCGCCCAGCGCCCAGCCGTCGATCGACTCGGGCTCGACCTGCTTCAACTGCGTCCGCCATTCCGTGTCCGCGGGCAGATCGCCCAGGTTGCTCAGCAGGAAGCGCACCGTGTTGCGGATCTTGCGGTAGGCCTCGCCCGCGGTCCGCAGGTGCTCGAGGTCCATGCGGACATCCCCCTCGTAGGCGATCCCGCTGACCCACCAGCGGCAGACATCGGCACCGAACTCCTTCACGATGGCCTCGACCTCGATGGTGTTGCCCAGGCTCTTGCTCATCTTCTTTCCATCCTTGTCAACCACGAAGCCGTGGGTCACCAGGCGGCGGAAGGGAGGCTGCCCCCGCGCGGCCAGCGCCAGCAGCAGAGAGAGCTGGAACCAGCCGCGATGCTGGTCGCTGCCCTCCAGGTAGAGCTCGGCCGGAAATCCCAGGCCGCGCTCCTCGAGGACGGAGTGCCAGCTTGAGCCCGCCTCGAACCAGACGTCAAAGATGTCGAAGAGCTTCGCAAGCGCGGCGACCTTCAACGCCTTCGGCGCCTCCGGATCCTTCGACGGGTCGTAGTGCGCGAGCAGTTCCTGCGGAGCGAGCGTGAACCACGCGTCGGAGCCATGCTGGCGAATCGCCTTGGCCACCGCGCGGATCGAGGCGGGCGTCATGAAGAGAGATCCATCCTCAAGCTGGAACGCCGGGATCGGCAGGCCCCAGGAGCGCTGCCGGCTCAGGCACCAGTCCGGGCGCGAATCGACCATGCCGCGCAGGCGGTTGCGCCCCCACTCGGGAACGAACTCGATCTTGGACTCCACCGCCTCGGAGGCGAGTTCGCGGATCGTGCGCCCGGAATTCTTGGCTTTGCGGTCGACGCCGATGAACCACTGCTCGGTCGCCCGGAAGATCACCGGCGTCTTGCTGCGCCAATCGTGGGGATAGCTGTGCTTGAACATCACATGGTGAACCAGGTGACCGCTCTTGGTGAGATGTTCAAGAATGCTCTTGTTGGCTTCCCAGATCGAGACGCCGCGAAGCCACTCTGGAACCGTGTCGTCGTAGGTGCCGTTGTCGCGGACGGGGCAATAGGCATCGAGACCTTCCTTGCGGCCGGCACGCCAATCCTCCTCGCCATGGCCCGGGGCCGTGTGCACTAGGCCGGTGCCATCCTCCAGCGTCACATGGTCGGCCGCGATGACTTTTCCGGTGCGCTCGCAAAACGGATGCCGATACTCCAGGCCGACGAGCCGGTCGCCGGTGGTCTCGGCGAGGCGCTCGACATGCTCGGCGCCAATGGCCTTGGAGACTTTTTCAAGCAGGTCGCTGGCGATGATCGTCTCGCTGCCGTCGATGCGGACCAGCGCATAGTTGTAGCGGCCGCCCACGGCGATCGCGAGGTTGGCCGGAAGCGTCCAGGGCGTGGTGGTCCAGATCATCAGGCTCGGCGTGGCATCGAGCTCAATGCCGAACGCCTTGCCGACGGCCTCGCGGTCGGCGACCTCGAAGTCCACCCAGATGCTCGGATCCTCGCGCTCCTCGTACTCCAATTCGGCCTCGGCCAGCGCGGTGCGGTTGGCGATGCTCCAGTGCACGGGCTTGCGCTCGCGAAAGACGATCCCCTGCTCCACGAGCGAGGCGAAGAGCTCCAGCGTGGCTCCCTCGTAGGCGGGATCCATCGTGCGGTAGGGCTGCGCGTAGTCGGCGAGGGTGAGCAAGCGCTTCATGCCGTCGGCCTGGGTCTGGATGAATTTTCCCGCGTCGCCACCGCAGGCGCGGCGGATCGCCATGCGCCGCTGGTCCGCCGGCAGAGCGTCGAGCTCCTTCATCTTGCCCTTCTTGGAGAGCTCCGTCATCACGCGGTGCTCGATCGGCAGTCCGTGGCAATCCCACCCCGGCGTGTAGGGGCAGCGCATGCCTTCCATCAACCGAGTGCGAACCACCAGATCCTTGAGCACCTTGTTCAACATGTGGCCGACGTGGATCGGGCCGTTGGCGTAGGGCGGTCCATCGTGGAAGCGGTAGATCGGGGCCGAGGCGCGGGCGGCGTCGAGCCGCTCGTAGAGGCGGGAGGCCTCATAGCGCTGCTGCGTCTTCGGCTCGGACTGCGACAGATTCGCCTTCATCGCGAAGTCGGTGGCGGGCAACTGCAGCGTGTCTCGGTAGTCCGGCATGGAGGGCGAATGATAGGGATCTTCCGAAGCGTTCGGAAACCGCGGTCACTCCTCCGGGCACTCGCCCGGCTTGACTGCTTCATCCAGATACTTCTGGAATTCCCCCATCTTGTAGCTCACAAAGCAGAAGGCATGGTGCAGGGCGAACCACTCCATGTCCTTGGGATTCTTCTCGAGGTCATTGCGCAGGCGATTGAGCTCGGCCAGAACTTTTTCAACTTTCATGGGGCGATCCTCGCGTATGTGTCCGATGGGTTTGTCAATGCGGAATGCGGCGCGGCCGGGGTGCCGTGATGATCCGGCGCCTCGTCGTGGGACATCGCCTCGAAGGCGCCGATGCCCCAGGCGATGGCCAGCCCCAGCACCAGGGCGAGGGAAAGCCGGACGCGGTCGTGCGAGTGAAAATGCAACTCAGGCAGCAGGTCGCTTCCGGCAATGCAGAGGAAGGAGCCTGCCGAAAAGGCCAGCGCGCAGGCGGTGAAGGCGTGATCCCCCCCGCCGGTCTTGAGCAGGAAGAGCCCGGCGCCGACCGGCACGATCAGCGCGAAGAGAAAGTTGACTAGGTGCGTCTTCCCCGCGCCCATCTTTGAGGCGCGCAGCAGCGTGGTGAGGGTCATGGCGTCGAAGGGCTTGTGCAGCAGGATGACCAGGAAAGTGCCCAGCCCGGCGAGTCCCACGCCGGGATGCAGCGTCGCGGCCACGGCGACGCTCGAGGCCAGCGCCACTCCCTCCAACACGCTGTGCAGGGAAAGGCCCAGCGCAGCGCCGGACCAGGTCAGCGGCGTCACGCCGTGGTGATGGCCATCGTGGTCGTGTCCGTGATCGCACTTGCTCTCGGATCCGCCACCCTCCTCCACCACGTCATGCTGATGGAAGCTGGCGAAGCGCTCCAGGAAGAACATGGCCAGGAACCCCAGCGCCGCGGAAATCATCACCGGATTGATGGTGTGGTGGTCGGCCTCGCGACCTTGGGCGTTCTCCATGATGGCGTGCGGCAGCATGTGAAAGAGCGCGACACCCAGCATGACGCCGGAGACGAACGAGAGGGCGATCTGCATGCGCTGATGGGTGAGGCGGACCAGGGTGGGCACGATTCCGCCGAAGACGCTCGCCACCGCGATCACTCCGCACGCTGTCCAGAGCCAGGGCATGTCCACGGAAAGAGCATAACCCTTCCCCGAAGGCATGTGCAGCGGCGGTGGCAACGAGGCCCGGGCGCGACTACACTCTTCGCCTCGCGGGGTGGTAGCTCAATTGGGAGAGCGCTTGAATCGCATTCAAGAGGTTGTGAGTTCGATCCTCATCCACTCCATGATCGGCCCCGCTTTCGAGCGGGGCTTTTTCTTTTTCTGAATTTCACCGCGGCGGGCCGGGGATCAGCCATGCCTCTTTCGTATCCTGCGTTCGATGAGCGTCGCCACCCGAGAAACCCCCGCAATGAAGCAGTATGACCGCTTCAAGCGCGAGCATCCGGGCTGCCTTTTGTTCTTTCGAATGGGCGATTTCTACGAGCTCTTCGACGAGGACGCCATCACCGCCTCGCGCGCCTTGGGCATCACGTTGACGGAGCGCACCAAGGGAGTGCCGATGGCCGGTGTGCCCCACCACGCCGCTGAGGGTTACCTGCGCCGGCTGGTCGAGCAGGGTTTCCGCGTGGCGGTGTGCGAGCAGGTGCAGGACGCCCGGGAGGCCAAGGGCGTCGTCGAGCGCGCCGTGACGCGGGTCGTCACGCCTGGAACCTTGGTCGACGAGTCGCTGCTGGATGCGGGTGCGGCGAACCGCGTCTCAGCTCTCGCCATCAGCAGCGATGGTGCACAGGTTGGTATCGCGTCGGCCGAGCTCTCCACCGGCACTTTCGAAGTCCTCACCGTCGCAGCCAATGATTGGCTCGATGCGCTGGCAAGAGTGGAGCCCGCGGAATTGCTGCTGCCGGAGGGATTCGCCGGCAGAGAACTGGCCGCGACGCTGGTGAAATCCTGCCTGGAGCGGCCCGCCTGGGGATTCGCCCCGCGTGACGCCGCCGAATTGCTGCAAAAACACTTCAAAGTGGCTTCGCTCAGCGGCTTCGGCCTTGAAGCGGAAGGCACCGAAACCTGCGCCGCCGGGGCGCTGCTTCGATACCTGCTGGAGACTCAAGCCTCGGCCAGCGGAGAGGCCCTGGCCCATCTTCGCCCGCCCCTGCCGGTCGCGCATTCGCAGACGCTCATCATGGATGCCGCGTCGCTTCGCTCGCTCGAGGTGGAGCGGACCATGCGAAGCCAGTCTTCGGAGGGTTCGCTGATCTCCTGCCTGGAATCGCCGCGCACCTCCATGGGCAGGCGGCTGGTCCGCGCCTGGCTGGTGCGCCCTTCATCGAACCGAACTGAAATCTCGCGACGGCATGATCGCGTGGCCTTGCTGACGGCGGATCCGCAGCGCCGCGCCGCCATCGAGAAGTCGCTCGACACCGTCCAGGACATCGCCCGCATCGCCGCGCGGCTTTCGCTGGGGCGCGCCACGCCGCGCGACCTGATGGCGCTGGGACGCAGCGTCCTCGCCGCAGAGCAGCTCGTCGAGCAGCTCCCCGCGGGCGGCGCCTTCGAACCCGATCGGGCAGGTCTCAGGAATCCAGCTCAGAAACTGCGGCCTTTGGCTGAAAAAATCGTCGCCGCCTGCGTGGAGGATCCGCCGGCGCATCTCCGCGAGGGCGGCCTCTTTCGCGGAGGTTTCGACGCGGAACTGGATGAGTGCCACCGCCTGCAGCGCGATGCGGATGGGTGGCTCGCCGACTACCAGCGCTCGCTCGCCGAGCGCACCGGCATCCCCTCCCTGAAGGTCGGGTTCAATCGCGTCTTTGGGTACTACATCGAGGTCACCAACGCGCAGGCCGCAAAGATTCCCGCCGACTTCACCCGCCGTCAGACGGTGAAGAACGCCGAGCGCTGCATCACGCCGGAGCTGCGCGACTTCGAGGTCAAGGTGCTCAGCGCCGAGCGGCGGGCGCTGGACCGCGAGCAGCGCCTCTTCGACGCCCTGTGCGTCGAGATCGCCTCGCACATTCCGCTCATCCAGGAGATCGCCGATCGCGTCGCGGAGATTGATGCACTGTCATCGTTCGCTTCCACGGCGCAGCGGCGCAGCCATGTGCGTCCGGTCATGGTCGACGAGCCCGTGCTGCGGATCATCGGGGGTCGGCATCCGGCGCTGGAAGTTTCGCTTGGTCGGAAGGTGATTCCCAACGACGCCACGCTTGGCTCAACGGATGAATCGACCAAGCCGACCCTGGCCCTGATCACCGGGCCGAACATGGCGGGCAAGAGCACCTACATCCGGCAGAATGCCCTAATCGTCATCCTGGCCCATGCCGGAGCGTTCGTGCCCGCCGACCAGGCGACCATCGGTGTCACCGACCGCATTTTCACCCGCATCGGCGCCTCGGACGAGCTCCATTTGGGCCAATCCACCTTCATGATCGAGATGCTCGAAGCGGCGCGCATCCTGCACCAGGCCACGCAGCGGAGCCTGGTGGTCATGGATGAAATCGGGCGCGGCACAAGCACCCTCGACGGGCTCAGCCTGGCCTGGGCCATCGCCGAGGGGCTCGCCGCGCGCGGGTGCCGCACCTTCTTCGCCACTCACTATCACGAGATCACGTCTTTGGCGGACCGTCTGCCGCGCGTCGCCAACCTGCAGGTGACGGTGCGCGAATGGGAGGATGGCATCGTCTTCCTGCACAAGATCGCCGAGGGTCGCGCCGATCGCAGCTATGGAATTCATGTGGCCCGGCTTGCGGGGCTGCCGCTGGATGTCGTCGCGCGGGCGGAGGTCATCCTGGACTCGCTGGCGGTCGAGAGCGAACTTCGAACGCCCACTCAGGAAAAAATCCGGCGCCCCGCCAGACCGACCCGCGCCGACGCGCCTGACTTGTTCTCTCAGCTTTCGACATCGCCACCCAGGGTCAGCCCCTCCCTCAAGGAACTTCGAACAATGAATCTCGATCAACTTTCCCCGATGCAGGCCTTCGACGCACTGCGCAAACTCCAGGCGTCGGCTCAAAGCGAGACCAAGGAATCATGAACGCATCGCTCCTCAAAAGCGCCTTTGAGCAATCGCTCCCCTACGACCGCTACCTGGAGAGCGATCCGGGCCGCGCCGCGGCATGGCGCCGCGCCGAAAAAGGCGTCCATCTCACAGAACTGCAGAAGACCCTCATCAAGTCCTTCACGCGGCAGATGCCGGTGCTGGTGGTCAGCGGCGTCTGGTGCGGCGACTGCGCCCAGCAGGGTCCGATGATTCAGGCCATCGCCCAGGCTTCCCCAATGATTGAACTGCGCTGGATCGACCGCGACACCCGTCCCGACTTGGTCGAGCACACGCGGATCTGCGACGGCGCCCGGGTCCCGGTGGCGATCTGGATGGCCGAGGATTTCGAGTTCGTCCACATGCTGGGCGACCGCACACTCAGCCGCTACCGGTCGATCGCGCGCTCGCAGCTCGGCCCCTCCTGCCCCATGCCCGGCGCGGCGCTTCCTGCGGACGAGGCCGCGGAGACCCTGCAGGAATGGGTGAATGAATTCGAGCGCGTGCAGCTGCTGCTGCGCCTCTCAGCGCGGCTGCGCCAGAAACACGGGGATTGACTTCAGACGGCTCGCCAGGGAACCGAGACATCCTGGGCCGCCAGCTTCCAGCAGGCCTCGAGCATGTCGCGCAGCCCCTCGCCGGTGGCGCCGCTGACCACCATGCGCCGCGCCGCCGGGACTCGCAGTGCGTTGCAAATTTTCATGATCTTCTTGGCCCGCTCAGCCTCGGGGATCAGGTCGATCTTGTTGAGCACCAGCAACTCCGGCTTCGCACCCAGCTCAGGGCTGAACACGGCCAGTTCATTGCGGATCATCTCGACGTTGTCCACCGGATCCGAGCCGTCGTCGGGCACCACGTCCACCAGATGCAAAATCACCCGGGTGCGCTCGATGTGGCGGAGAAAATCGTGGCCCAGCCCGGCGCCCTCGGCGGCGCCGGCGATCAATCCTGGAAGATCGGCGAACACAAGTCTGCGATCGCCCGGCAGCTCGGCGATGCCCAGCTGCGGTGAAAGCGTGGTGAAGGGATAGGCGCCGACCTTGGCTTCGGCGCGGGTCAGCGCAGAAAGCATGGTGCTCTTGCCGGCGTTGGGCAGTCCCACTAGCCCTACGTCGGCGATCAGCTTCAATTCAAATCGCAGGGTCCGCTCGATGGCCGGCTCACCCGGCGTGAACTCCGTCGGCGATTGGTGGGTGCTGGTCTTGAACCGCTCGTTGCCCAACCCGCCCTTGCCGCCCTTGGCGACCACCAGGCGCAGCCCCGGCTCCACCATGTCGCAGAGAAGCTCCTCGGTCGCCTCGTCGAAGACCAGCGTGCCGCAGGGCACCCGGACCTCCACGGACTCGCCGTTGGCTCCGTGGCAGCTCTTGGACTGTCCCTTCTCGCCGTCCTTGGCGAAGAAATGGCGCTGGTAGCGGAAGGCAAGCAGCGTGTCGAGATGGGGATCGGTCACCAGCGTGACGTCGCCGCCATCGCCGCCGTCGCCGCCGTCGGGCCCCGCCTTGGGATTGGATTTCTCTTGGCGCATGTGGCTGGCGCCATTGCCGCCCTTGCCCGATCGCACCATGATTTGCGCACGATCAACAAGCATGATTCGTCGTCCCGACCCTGGGGGTCAAGTGCCGTCGTCGCCGGTCAGTTCGAGGGAACAATGTCGACGAAGCGTCCGCGGAAGGCGACCTTGCCATCGGCTCCGGCCATGATGGCGTCGTCCTTGGCGCGGAAGGTGTTCTTGCCGGGCTTCCACTTGGTGCCGCGCTGGTGCAGGATGATGCATCCGGTCCGGGCGCTTTCGCCGCCGTAGAGCTTGATGCCCAGGTACTGCGCGTTGGAGTCGCGACCATTTTCTGTTGAGCCTTGACCCTTTTTGTGTGCCATGGTGTGGTTCCTTCAATTGCCGTGCGGGAAATTCCGGGTCGGGCAGTCTAGCGACATTTCCCTCCCACGCCAAGCCCTTGTCGGCCGTTCACCCGCAACCCCGGGTCCGGCGAATCATGGAAAACCGCGGAAAGAGGCTTGAAATTGCGCTCAGCGCATGATCCAGCGCGGATTGGGCTCGTCCCCCATGGTGGCCATGGGCACCTCGCCGATCAGGGAGGCACGGTCGCAGGCCATCTGGTAGTCGAGCCGCCGGGTCTTCTTCAGCACGATCGGCTTCTTCGTGACCGGATCGGTGGCGGGCTTCTTGATGTTGGAGAGCCCCGTGACCAGGATCGAGAAGCGCCGCACTTCGGGGCCGACCTTCCAGATCACGAATCCGCTCTTGGCATTCTCCTCGCCGGGCATGATGTCACCGATGATGGCGGACTGGTCCTCATGCAGCGGATTGGCCAGCAGCGACTGCACCGCGCGGTAGACGCGGCGCGGCACGCCCTCGCCGGCGCTGAAGAGACGGCCCTCCTCGTCAAGGAGTTCCCATTGCGGCGCCACGCTGCGGTCGCGGCTCGTCCTGTTGACGATGGTGTAGGTGGCGTACCAGAAGGCCTCGCCGGACTCGCCATCCTTGTAGAGGCGGACGGGACCCGCCTGATATTCTAGTTCCCACTGGTCCAACGCTCGTCCTCGCGCCGAAGGCGGCCTGGCGGCGGGCGGAATCGGCGCCGCGGCGGGAGGAGTAGTTGCATCGAGGGCGAACATCAGGATCAAGGCGAATGAAAGCATCTGGGTCATGGTAACCAATACGCAAGAAACTCCGCTTCGGTGCTACGCTTCTTTCCGTGAGCTCCACTCCCTCCACGGACGACCGTTCCAAGCCCGTTTTGGACTCGGAGCGGCTGCCCGTCCTTGAGAAGTTGCTGGGAAGGCGGCGGGCCGAGAGCAGCCGGTTCCTTGCCGCGGCTACCCGCGAGGGCATATCTCTGCAGGACTTATGGAAGCGGCTGGACGACAAGGGATCGCTGGTCGCGGCGGGGCTGCTCTCTGCCAATCCCGGCCGAACCGCCACTTTGCTGCTTTCCCCCATTCAAAATCGGGGCCACGCCGGTGAAACGACCCGGCTGGTCCGTGACATGGCCCGTCACGCCTGGAGTGCGGGAAACATCGACCTGATTCAGTACCTGGGCGACCCTGACGACGCCCTGGAACTCGGCGTGCTGCAGGAGGCGGGATTCCTGCAACTCGCAGTTTTGGCTTCCATGGAGCGGGCCAACATCCGCAATGCCCGACGACCCGCGCCCGTGGCGGAAGTTGAGCTGACCTCGGAGACCCTTCCCGACGAGACGATGCTGGAGTTGCTCCAAGCCACCTACGAGGAGTCGCTTGACTGCCCGGGACTCTCCGAGTTGCGCCACGACCGCGACATTCTGGAAGGCCATCGACGAGGGGGGAATTTCGATCCGCGCCTCTGGACCGTTCTGCGCCACGGGGGCCGCAATGTCGGCGTCGCGATCCTGAACCGCACGCCCGCCGCGGATTGCATCGAGCTTGCGTACTTCGGTCTTGCGAAACACGCACGCGGCAAGGGGCTGGGCGCGCATCTGCTCGACCACGCCTTGTTTCTTGCGGCAAAACAGCCTGAACGCAGCGTGCTGCTCGCGGTGGACGAGCGAAATTCCCCCGCTTTGCGCCTCTACCACTCGCGCGGTTTCCGCGCCATCTTGCGCAGGGTCGCGATGGCTTTGTCAAGTCTGAAACGCTCCACATGATGTCGACACATTCGCGCCGATACGGGTGGACAAGTTTTTTTCCGCCGCAAACTCCAACGATTGCAAGCCTTTGCGATGGGCGCGGCGCGGCGCATTGAAATCACGCTTGCAGATCGGAATTTTCGCACTACGCTGCTGACACTCCGCAGGACGCGGGGAAGTTTGCGACCCACGGGGTTGGTCGCAGCCCAGGAACGGATGACGCCAACGCAGAGGGGAACAACCGGCATGAACCGGCTGGCTGTCTCCTGCGCTGCGCGGCTTCATGTCGGATCTGGTCGGTGCGTCGGGCTTGAGTTGTGCCCGTTTTCCTGTCCGTCCTCTCACTTGGAGCCGATTGTCCGTGTCCCCCGAACGCACCCTGGAACTTCCAAGCCGGATCCGGAGCCTGCTCACCGAGCGTTTGGGCCATCGCCGGGCCGATCTCTGGTTCGATTCGGCCTCGACGGTCCGGGTGGAGAGCGGCAGGCTGGCGGTCGACGCCCAGAGCACCTTCGCCGCGGATTGGATCCGCAAGAATTTTGGCGGCGACCTTCGAGCCGTTTCCCAGGAGGCACTGGGACGCGATGATTTCGAACTTCGCGTCCGGGCCGCGACTGCGGAGTCGCACCCCGGCCCGAGCGAGCCGCTGTCAATCGCCCCGGCACCCTTCACCGGCACTGATGCCGCCCCCGCCCCCCGGCCGCGGTCCGGCGAGGCCTGGCGTCGCCTCGAAGACTTCGCAGTGGGCCGGACCAACCGCATGGCCTATGAGGCGGTCCGCAATTTCGCCTCGAATCATTCCGTCGGCAACGGGCTCGTCCTGCATGGAAGCTGCGGCGTCGGCAAGACGCACCTGCTTCAGGGCCTCTGCCGCCAGCGGCGCGAGTCGCGGACGCAGCAGCGCGTCCGCTACATCACCGCTGAGCAGTTCACCAACGAGTACATCCAGTCCGTCCGCCACGGCACCATCGACGCGTTCCGGGCCCGGGTGCGGCGCGTCGACCTGCTGGCCATCGACGACGTCCATTTCCTGGCGGGCAAGACCGCGACGCAGAATGAGTTCCTGCACACGCTCGACGCCGTGCAGCTCTCCGGTTCGCAGGTGGCAATCGTTTCCGATGAGCACCCGCACCTGGTCCGGCGCCTGAGTCAGTCGCTCATCAGCCGGATGATCGCGGGGATGGTGGTCCGCATCGACCCGCCGGATCTCGAATTGCGGCTGGCTCTGGTCCGGTCGCTGGCGCTGCGGAGGGCCATCGACCTTTCCGAGGAGGCGGCGGAAGCGATCGCCCAACATTGTGCGGGCGGCGCCCGAGAAATCGAGGGAACCTTCGCCAGCCTCGAGGCCCTGCGCTCCAACCAGAGTGAGCCGGCCGAAATCACCCGAAGCATGGTCGATGTGCTCTTTCGCCGCGCGGAGGAGCAGCGCGGCACCAATCCCGTCCGGCTCACCGAAATCATCGACCAGGTGTGCACGGTCACGGGCGTCGAGATGCCCCAGCTTGCCGGCGCGGGCCGGCACCGGCGGATTTCGCTGGCGCGGGCGCTGATCGCCTGGCTGGCGCGGCGCCACACTTCGATGAGTTTTCCGGAAATCGCCCGTTCGCTGGGCCGGACGTCGCACTCGGCCATCCACACCGGCGCCGCGCGGATCGACTCGCTGATCGAAGCCGGAGCGCGCGTGGACGCCGGCGCCGCGGGCGACTGCAGGATCGTCGAACTGCTCGATCGCCTGCGGCACGAGCTGCGCAACTCCCCCAAGACGCGCCGTTCGTAGGCCGATCCTTCCCGTGCGGCGGCGCTGCCGCCGCTTCCTCTGCCCGCAGCGCGGCCCGGTGGATACACTCGGCGCATGCAATTCGCGGCCGCCCTGTTCCTTGCGACTCTCCTGTTTTTCTCGACCGCGGCGAGCGCCCAATACGCCCGCGCGGATCCCTTCCAGACCTCCGTCACCCAGATCCGCAAGGCGATGTCCCCGAGTGAAAGCGGGATCCAGCACTTCCGTTGGGTGTCGCTGCGACTGCTCTCCGATCCGGCGATGAACCCCCTCTTCGAGGCGCTGGCGGCGCAGCAAAACGTGGCGCTGCGGGTCGACGGATACATGGGCATCGCCCTGGTGAGCCCCGCGAAGAGCCTCGACGCGGCACGGGTGAACCAGCTCAAGGATCCCACGCTCCGCCGGCTCCTGATCACCGAGGCGCTGGGACTGGAGCTGCTCAAGCCCGCGGCGATCAGGGAATTTCTCGAGGCGCCGGAACTTTCCAACTACGAGCGGACTTTGCTGGTCGCGGAGCTCAATCGGCAGGGCCAGGCCTGGAACAAGTCGCTGCTGGAATCGGCTCCCGCCGACAGCGCCGCTGAGGTGGCCGGACTCGCCTCGATGCTGCTCCTGGAGCAGGGCGACACCGGCGGCTGGCAGGGACTGATTCGAAAATGCAAGGAGCTCACGCCGGAGGACCGGACGGAACTGCTGAAGCAGCTGGCCAACGCCGCGCGGCAATACCGCATCGTGTCCGCGGTCGCGCCGCTCCTGGAGGCCACCGCCGATTCCACCGGCGCCGACCGCGTCGCCGCGGTCACCGCCGCGGTCAGTCTCGCGCCGGCATCCGGCCGTGCCGCGGTCCTTGAAAAGTTGAAGTCGGACCGATCGCAATCCAATCTGGTGCAGACCGGGCTGCTCATGCTCTCCGCCAAGGAGGGATTCGACGCCGCCGATTTCGATCGGATCCGAAATGGCGATCCACTTCTCGAATCCATGGCCAACGCCGGCGCCGCCA
This sequence comes from Planctomycetota bacterium, assembly GCA_021414025.1. Taxonomy (NCBI): domain Bacteria; kingdom Pseudomonadati; phylum Planctomycetota; species Planctomycetota bacterium. The sequence continues at coordinate 319,330 of JAIOPG010000007.1, forward strand.
TGCGGACCCCCTCGGCGGACACCGGTGCGGCACTCACCGCGCTGCTTGAGAATGGCAATCGATCGACCAGCGAGTTCGTTCTCGGCATCACGCCAACGCTCTCCCCTGCTCTCTCCAAGCCCTTGCTTCTGCATGTGCTCAACCGCGTGGCCGCAAGCAAGGGCATGCGCAGCGAAGACCAGATCGTCACGCTGCTGGCCGTGCAGCAACTTCTGAAAATGCCCGACGCGCACCAGGAATTGCTCAAGACCACGCTGGACAGCGTGGACCACAACGTGGAACTGGCGGAGACGATCCTTGCGGTCGTGGCCGACTCCTCCAGCCCCGAGGCCGCGGCGTTCGCCCGTCTGGTCCGCGGAAAACTTCCCCGACGCGGCGAATCCATGGCGATGCTCGCCCTGGCCAAGTCCTCCGCGCCGCTCTCGGCGGCGGAAATCCAGGAGCTCGGCATGATCGCCTCCGGCGGCGGCAAGGTGGACGAATCCTCCCAGATGCAGGCGGCCTGGCTCTACCTCAAGTATTCCAAGCGCGACAAGGAAGCGATCGCGCAGATCATCCGCTGAATCCCATGAAGACCCGGACCGAGACAACGCAGTTTCACATCGCGGAGCACTCCGCATGATCCCCCTCTATAAGCCAACTTTCGCGCCGGAGGACTTTGACGCGGTACAGCAGTCAATGCGCTCGGGCTGCACGACGATGGGGCCCAAGCTCGTGGAGTTCGAGCGGCAGATGGCCCGCCAGACCCGCCGCACGCACGGCATCGGGGTGAATTCCGGATCGCTGGCGATCGAGATTTCCCTGCGCGCCCTGGGCATCGGCCCCGGCGACGAGGTGCTGGTGAGCGCTTTCGGCTACAGCGCCAACGTGAACTCGGTGCTGCACGTCGGAGCCACGCCGGTCTTCGTCGACGTCGATCCGCGCACCATGAACATGGATCCCGCGGCCGCCGAGCAGAAGAGCTCGCCCAAGACCCGCGCCATGCTGGTGGCAGAAACCTTCGGCAACCCCGCGGGTTTCACCGATCTGATCGCGCTGTGCACGCAGCTCGAGATTCCGATGATCGAGAACGGCACCGAGGGGCTCGGCGGAACCTGCGGCAAGGACAACATCGGGCGCTTCGGGCGCATCGCCTGCTTCGGCTTCTTCGCCAGCCGGCTCATCACCACGGGCGAGGGCGGCATGATCGTCACCCACGACGACCACCTCGCTGCCGCCTGCCGCGCCATCCGCCACCAGGGACGCGTCGATCGCTACTCCTTCCCCGACCAGCCCTGCGACCTGGGCATGAAAATGGAACACGCCTACGACGGCTATGACGGACGCCTTCCGGAGATGAACGCGGCCCTGGGCCTGAGTCAACTCCAACGGCTCGACGCCACGCTGGCCCAGCACGCCAAGGTGGCCCAGAGCTACACGCGGCGCCTGGGCGGCGAGCCCGACATCCTGCTGCCGAATCCGCCGCAGGAGTGCAAGATGAGCTGGTCGAACTTCGTAATCCGCCTCTCCGACCGCTTCACCAAGGACGACCGCGACCAGATCATCGACGGCATGCACCGCCTCGACATCGGCGCCGCGGATTGGTGGCCCTGCGCCGCCCTGCTTCCGCACGTGCGCAAGAAAACCCATCACGAGCCCGGCGACTTCCCGCTCGCCGAGCGGCTGAGCCACCGCACCATCGCGCTGCCGTTTTTTGAAAGCATTTCAGAGAGCGAAATCGACGACGTCTGCCAGACGCTCAAGACGCTCATGAGCCGCGTCGGCGCGACACGCGAGTGATGCCGAAGCTTTGTGCTTCGTCATCTGTGGTGTGAATGCGCAGGTCTTGATCAGCGAGGCTTGCGCGCGAACGCGCCCGATTCGTCCTTCGCCACCCGACTCAGGAGAATCGCCAGCAGCGCCGCACGCTCGGTGAGGCTGTCCAGCTCGATGAACTCGTCGCTTCGATGCAAGTGGCCTCCGCGCACGCCCAGGCCGTCCAGGCATGGGACGCCGGCGGCCTGGATCAAGTTGCCGTCGCTCACGCCGCCGGTGCTGCCGGTCGAAAGCGCCAGGCCAAGGTCGCGGCCGGCGCCCTGGGCGACCGCGGCCAGGCGAGAGACTTCCGGCGTGAGCGGCTTCGCCGGCCGGTTCAGCGCCTTGTGGATGGTGACGCAGGGAAGCTTCTGGACATCGCCCGAGACCAGCCCCTCAAGGCGGGAGCCGAGCTCCTCGCCCTCGGCCGCGTCGGCGAAGCGGATGTTGCCCCAGGCACGGGCATGGTCGGCGACGATGTTGGTCGCTTCGCCTCCCTGCAACGGGCCGATGTTCACGATCCGGCGCCGCGAGAGGTCCGTCATCCGGGAGGCCTCCAGAATGGCCGCGGCGAGGGCGTTGACGGCACTGACACCGCTGGCGAAGTCCCTTCCCGAGTGCGCCGCGCGGCCGACCACGTCGATCATGAACTGCCCGCTGCCGGGACGCTCGACCACGAGGCCGCCGTCGGACAGCGCCGGCTCCAGAATGAATCCCGCGTCGCACTCCTTGGCGATCTGGGCCAGGTGGCGCGCGGAGCGGAAGCTACCCGCCTCCTCGTCCGCATTGACGATGAAGATCCAGCGAATGCCCGGCGCATGTTTCTCAAGGGCTTCCAGTGCCGTGAGCGCCACTTCCAGACCGCCCTTCATGTCCGCCGCCCCGGGTCCCGTCGCGCGACTCGGGCTCAGTCGCTGGAGTTTCTGAAAATCCCCGGCCGGATCGTGCACGGTGTCCATATGGCCCGCCAGCAGCAGCGTGGGTCCGCTTCGGCCTTGAAGCCGCCGGGCCACCACGGTCGGGGAGCCCATCTCGCCGCGGTCATTGGGTGTGATCCACTTCGGACGCGTGTCGGCCGCCAATTCCTCCACTTCGGCGCCAAGCGATCGCAGGCGCTGGCTCAGGAGCGATCGCATGGCATCAAGGCCCGGACCAAATTCATGGCCGGTCGGGATGGCGACCATCTCAGCGAGCCGGGCTTCCATTGGGTCCCGCGCGCCGCGGATCTGCTGCACGATCGCTTGCTCGACAGAGGTCAGCGCCATTTCAATTCGCCTTCTCCTGAAGCTCGTTCGACAGGGTTCCGCGGCACACTTCGATGGCGGGACCGGTCATGGAAACCCCATGGTCCGCGCCGGGCCACTCCACCGTGAGCGAGCCGCCCGGCAGAATCACCTCACAGGGACCCGACAGCTTTCCTTCGAGCACGCCGGCGACGACGACCGCGCAGGCGCCGGTGCCGCACGCCTGCGTGATGCCGCTGCCGCGCTCCCAGGTGCGAACACGGACGTGACTTCGGCCTTCGCATTGCGCGACATGCACATTGATGCGCTCCGGAAAAGACGGATGGTTCTCAATCGCCGGACCGATCCGTTCCAGCGGAACGCTCGCGACATCGCGGCACCACAAGATGGCGTGTGGATTGCCCATCGAGACCAGAGTGAGTTTCCCGTCGCAGCCGCTGGCTGTCATCCATTGCGGGTTTGCGTCAAAGGCCCACCACGCAGGCGGCAGCGTCACGGCGATCGCCCGCGCCGTCGGCGAAACTCCGGCAAGTTTCGCCGGAATTTTTGAGAGTTCCAGAATGGGCTCGCCCATGTCCACCGTCGCCTCGCTCACGCCGCCGCGTGGATCGCCACGCCAGGACACGGCAAGTGTGCCGCGCCCGGTCTGGATGCGCAGCGGATTTCTTTCGGCCAGCCCCCGCTCCACCGCGAACTTGGCGACGCAGCGGATGCCATTGCCGCACATCTGCGACTCGCTTCCATCGGCGTTGAAGATGCGCATGCGCAGATCGGCCGCGGCACCTTCGTCGGCGGCCCCCACCAGGATCAGGCCGTCGCTGCCGATGCCCGAGTGACGGTCGCTGACCGCCCGCGCCAGACGGGCGGGATTGGGCACCCGTTCCCGAAAGGTGTCGATGTAGATGTAATCGTTGCGAAGCCCGTGCATCTTCGCGAACTGCATGGTCACCCCTCCTTCCCGGGGCGGCGGATGCTGCCCAGATCGACCACCGTCGGGCCGTGACGATAGAAGTCCACGTTCAATTCGTTGCGCGAGAGGAAGGTGAACACCAGGCAGTTGGCGCGGGTGCTCTCCGCATAGGCGAAATCCCCCAAGTGCGGCCCGGCGTACATCGCGTTCTCATAGCCCTGGCAGTGCAGGTGAAAGTGGAAGAGCCCGGTGTAGGCGCTGTCGAACATCTTCTGGGAGGACTCATAGCGCAGGTCGTTGCCCTGCACGCGCGGCTTCATCTCTTCGACCGAGGGCTTGCCGTCGCCACCGATGCGGATCACACCGCCATACTCCGTGTTGCGGTCCTGCAGGTCGCGATCCGCGATGTCAAACAACTGCAGTCGGAGCTCGGGAGAGTCGAAGATTTCCATGACGATCGCCATAGCCGCCAGGTCGCCCCACGAGAGGCTGGAGCGCATCATGTACAAATTTTCGGTGTGCTCCACGCCGTAGCCCTCGAAATTCGGACTGACCACCCGCGAGCCCTTGGCCTGCCTTCGCGCCTCGACGATCTCATAAAGCTGTCCGGCATTCTGCTTGAGCAGGTCGGGCTTGAAACGGGCGACGGCCACCGCGATGGGCAGCTCGCGAATCTCAAGCTTGACGCGCACCTCCGGCGGAAGCTGCATCACCGCGGCCTTGGCCTCCGCCCAGAAGGTCAAGTTCTTGGTGGAGAGCAGCGCCTGCAGCCAGAGGATCTCCTCCTTGTTGGTCGGGACGATGCCCAGCTCGCCGGCGCAGCTGCGAAGGTTTGAGAGCAGCACATCGTCGGGTTTGACCGTCGCATCCGCCAGCAGGGCCACGAGCCGCTCGCGCTGCCCGAGCTTCTGGAGCAACTCCCAGCAACGCATGCGCAGATTCGCCTCGGTGATCGGGTTGGAATCCAGCAGCATCTTCACCAGCAGGTCGGTCAACTGCTCCTTGCCGTTGAGCTTCTCGATGGCGATGCGCTCCGGCCGGTCCTTGTCGCTCTCCACCCACGCCCCCATGGGGATGCTCCAGGCGCGGACCAGCGTGGGGGTCAGGTCCGACCAACCCATCTTGACGATGAGCTCACAAAGCGTGCCCCGCCAAGCAAGCATCTGCATCTTGGGCAGTTGCAATCGCAGAATTTCCTTCAGGCCCGCTTCGTCCAGCTTGACCAGGCGGTTGAAAGCCTCCATCCGGGTGGATTCCGGGAAGCCGGGCTGCCAGATCAAGCGCTTCAGGGCTGCGATGTACTCGGGGCTTGGATTGGCGTCGAGCTGCTCCATCGCCGCGACCTGCACAACCGGCAGCGATTCCGGGTTGGAGAGCGTCTTGAGCGGATCCTTGCCGCCGGAGACCGCGCAGGCCTCCAGCACGAGCAGGATGATCATCGAGGCGGATGCCCGGCGAAGCCAAGCCCGGCGACGAGGAGGCAATTCCATGGAGCCAGTCTATCGGCGAACGCACGCGATCAACAGCAAGGCCTTGAAGTGCGGCCTGCGTCGGGTGAACTTCTGAAAGCGTCTATTGGGCTTCGCCGCCTGAAGCGGGACGAATCTGACCCGCGATCGGGTTGTCGTTCTTTTCCGAGGCGTTGATCTGGTCGGCGACCTCGCGGCGGTGCACCAGCACCTCGCGCGGAAACTCGAAGGCGATCCGGACCCGGTCCCCCTTGATCGAGGCGATGCGGACGATGCCCAGCGGCGCCGCGGGGTTGCCGATCACAACTTCTTCACCTTCGCGTCGGGTAATCACCAACATAGCTTTGAACCTCATTGCCAAGGCCGTCTCGCCGCAGTGCTCCAAGCCTCTGCGAATCCGTGCGATCGGGTCTGCTGATCGGGAAACTCCGAGGACGGAGTCTACCCCAAGCCCGCCCAATCTCGGCATGAAAAGAAACGCCCCCGCACCGGGTCACGGTACGGGGGCGACGACGGATAGAACCCGAAAATCGGGGTTCCAGAGTCCTGGCCGCCATCCTTGGCGGTCTCAGACCCTTCCTGCGGGCCGTCCATGGCCCGCGTGTTCTGTTCGAATGGCTCCTGCTCCGCCGTCCCTGGCTGGAGTCAGTCGTCCATTCGATGCTCCCCTGCGCTCCGCCGTCCCTGGCGTGAGCGCAAGTCTTTGATGAAACCGTTGCGTCCTGCAACGGGGTCGAAAGCTTGTCTGAGATCAGCTCGAACTTCGAGTTCGAATCGTCTCCCGGGCTCGCCGCCAGATGTCCGCGGCGGCGGGCTCGTGTCGGTCACGCTCCTCTTTCCATTGGTGCAAGGTGCAAAGTTCCAGATGATCTCGCACGCCGAGAATCATCAATTTCCCCGACAATCCGTAGCGCTCGAGCATGTGGTCGGGAATGCGCAGTCGACCCGCCTTGTCCAGAGGACAGCGCGAGGATTGACTGAACATGTAGCGCTCGAAATTCTGAACTCCCTCGTCGCCCAGCAAGGAGCCGCCGAGGGCGTTGGCCAATTCGGCGAAGGTCGGCTCCGGCCACAGCCAGAGAAATCCGTTGGTCCCCGGCGCTGAAACAAAAACTGCATCCTTGCCTTCGTCCGGAAGACAGCATCGAATTTCCGATGGAATTGCGAGACGCTGCTTCGCATCGAGGGAATGTTCGAATTGGCCTAGGAAGAGCATTGAGCACCTGTGGGCATGGTAATACCGATTCAACACTTTGCAACACCTTGCCCCACCTTGGATCAAATTTCTGCATTTTTCATGCACCCGAACCCATTGGCAGCCCAATAACAGACGTCAAATTATTTATAAATACCTGCAAATAATAGATTTAGACTAGAAATTCTATTTTTTAGGGTTACCGTGTGTGCATATGGCATCGCGATGCGATTGGACACCAATCGAGAGGTCCGGGATCAGCGATCTGCTGGATCAGATTCCAAGCGATCTTTTTTTGTTGACGGGCGCCTACGGCGAAATGCGCGGCGCCGCACTGGTGCGCTGGGTGCAGCAAGTGGCTTCAAACCCGCCGATGTTGGTCATCGCGATTGAAAAGGGTCAGCCCCTCAGTCCCATCATCCGCGATTCACGGGGATTCGCCCTGTGCCTGATCAGCGCCAACGATCCGATCTGCTCGCGGCTTTTTCGCCAGCTTCCTGAGCACACCCAGGATCCGCTGATCTCAATCCCCTGCTCGAAGACGCCCTCGGGGGCGCCCGTTCCCACTCGCGCCACCGCGTGGTTTGATTGCGAAATCATGCGCCACTTCGACATTGAGGCCGATCACGAGGTCTACATCGGATGCATTCATCACGCGGGCCGCAACGCCGAGGCGCCGATCGCCAAGCGCAAGCGCGCAGCGCCAGCGGTGAAAGCCAAGGGTTCAGGCGAGCGTCCGGGTTCGCGAAGCAAGGCCCGCTCGCTCCGCCCACGTTCGTGAGCTTCGGCCCGGCTACGATTCCGCCGTGTCCACGCCATCCAACATCTCGTCGACCCGGGCCGTGAATTCGTCGAATCGATTCGGCTGGGATTACCGAGCATTGGCGCGGCGGATGCCGAAGCTGCCCTTCGCGATCAACGATGCTCATTCCCATGTGAATGGTGCGCGGGCCTCGCGACTCTTGCGAGAGGCGATGGACCTCTACGGCATCGGCTCGATCTGGTCCATGACCTATCTCGAGCAGGTGGAGGCGGTGCGAGCCGAGCTTGGTGACCGGATTCATCTCATCGCGGTTCCGGACTTTGCGTCCAAGGACCGCAAGCACGCCCTCGGGGCTGGTTTTCTCGAGCGCATCGGCCGTTACCGCGAGCTCGGCTCGGGCATCTGCAAGATCTGGGCGGCTCCGCGCAGCATCGATCTGGCGATCGCGGCGGGCGATCCCAACATGTTCCGCCTCGACGCGCCGATCCGGGTGAGCGCGATGGAGTTGGCGACCAGCCTAGGCATGTCGCTCATGGCGCATGTCGCCGATCCCGACACCTGGTTCCAGACGCGCTACCGCGACGCCGCGATCTACGGAACAAAGCAATCGCACTACCTGCCGCTGGAGCGACTGCTGGATCGGTTCACCGTGCCGTGGCTCCTGGCGCACATGGGCGGATGGCCCGAAGATCTGAAATTCCTGACCGGACTGCTGGAGCGGCATCCCAATCTTTTCCTGGACACCAGCGCCACCAAATGGATCGTGCGCGAAGTGTCCAAGCATCCCAAAGGCGCCGTGCCGAATTTTCTGGAGCGATTCCGCGGCCGCATCCTGTTCGGCAGCGACATCGTCACCACCGACGAGCATTTCGTTTCCAGCGACGCCAAGAGCGAAATGGCGGCCAAAGCCAGCGGCGCCGAGGACGCGTTCGATCTCTACGCCAGTCGCTACTGGGCTCTGCGGACGCTCTGGGAAAGCGACTTTGACGGCGAAAGCCCCATCGCGGATCCGGATCTGGCGATGGTCGATCCGCAACGATTCACTCCGCAGGACGCGCCGCGCCTGTGCGGGCAGCATCTGCCGCCGGATGTGTTGAAGTCGCTCTATGTGGACGCGGCCGCGAATTTTGTGGCGGCGGGCAAGCGCGGCGCGGGCTCCGACATGGCAAAGGCCTCGGGGCAGACTCGCAGCACGCTCTCCTGAATCGCCAAAGCGAAGCCATCGCGCACACTTTGAGGCGCATATTTCACGCGGCTCGCGGTCACCATGTCGCTGCACCGAGCCGGATTCCGTGCCGCCTGGATCAATTCAAACGCGAAGGCGTTGATGCCCGCCTCGGAAACGATGCCGTCCACGGAAGGCTCGATCGCGGCAGCGGCCAAGCTTCCGACGGTCGCCAGGATGGGCGAGCCCAGAGCCGCCGCGCCGGAGGGATGCAGCGCCGTTTCGTCGCGCTTCGGATCGGGCAGCGACATCCAGAGGTCGACCGCCGGGGCCAAGTTCCACGGACATCCGATCGCATCGTCGAAGTGGACCCGCTCATCGAGGCCAAGCCTCCGCGCAAAGGGACGCACCTCGTTTGCATAGCGCGTGGCGGGATCGAGCACGAGATGGGCGCCATGCCCGGCGATCGCGAACCGCCCAAACGCGTGAAAGGCGAAGAGTGAGTTGCCGAATCCCGAGGCTGTCGGAAGGACGCCGATGACGAAGTCCGACTCCGCGGCGTTCCAGATTCTCCGGATCGAATTGCGATCCCTCGAGGGTGAAGGCTGCCAGGCCGGCATGGGCGGAAGCACCGAGCGGATTCGAATCGGAAGCCAGCCGAGGCTGCACGCCTGGTCGGCGAGAGCCTCGCCCATGCAGAGCACTTCGGCCAGTTCGGCCTGCCGCACCAGCTTGGATTTGAAAGGTGCGTCCATCACGACCACCAGCGGCAGCTCCTCCGCCCCGCGCGAAATCAGTTGAGCCGCCCGCTCGCCCCAGGCCACCACGGCGGCGGGAGTATTTTTTTGCATGAGTCGAGTGAGCGGTCTTTCGGCAAGCCTCAGGCTTCCACAGGGAACCGGAATTCTCCACGCGGGAGAGAGACCGCATTCGCGGGCCCGCTCGAAGGCGGCCGCCGTTCCCAGCACTCCGACTTCCACCGCCCCGCTGCCCATCCGCTCCTCGAGCGCGCGGACCGCCAGTCGGCACGCGGTCAGGGTCGCCGCGCCGCCGCCCGGCCCCAGGGGATCGGTCACGCACACGACGCGCGACCCGGAACTCACTTGCGAACGCCCATGTTCTTGCCCAGTTCCTTGCGCTCGTGCTTGTAGAAAAGCTTGGCCACTTCCGTGCCGATCTCGGCGGCCAGCGTGTCCTCAATCTGCCGGCGGCCCGCCGTGCTCTGGTAGAGGTCGTCGCTGACCTCGCGCATGTCGGTCGTCACGGGCTGGCCCGTGAGCTCGCTCGGCGCGGGATAGAGCCGCGAGCGCCCGGTGACGTCGATCACCTTCACGGTCGCCAGCGCCGAAGGCTTGGCCTGCCCGCCCGGAGCGGAAAGCGAAAAGTCCTGGATCTGCACGTAGATGATCGTGTCGGCCCCGACGCGCTGGCCGATCTCGCTGATGGGAATGGGCTTGTCCACCGTCTCGTCCTTGCGCGCAATCGCGATCGCGTCGCGGCTGGCGATCGTCTCGGTGACCAGCCCCTGCTTCATCAGGTCGGTCGCGACCTTGTCGCCGATGACCGCGCGGAGCTGCGTGCGGCTGAGGATGTTGGAGCGGTCGTCCACGAAGACCACGGTCTTGCGGTCGGGCAGCGTGTACTGCGCATCGATGGAGGGCGGGCCGTCGATGATGTAGGCCGCGGGCACGATGTAGTTGCACGAGGAAAGTGCCGCTCCCAAGGTCAGCGCCGCGGCGGCGCACGTCAGGCGAAGGTTTCGGGTGAGGTTCATGTTCATTTCTTTTGATCCGGGTACTTGTCTTCGATGTGGTCGTAGAAAACCCACGCGCTGTTGCGGACGAATGTGGCGAGCAACCCGGTCTGCACCATCGCGATGTTCATGGATTCCCGAGTCACGCCCGCGTCGAGGGGAAACTGCGCCGACACGTTCCACTGGTCCACGGTCTGGTCGGAGTCGATGCCGTCGCGCTCCGCGACGCCGATGTTGGCCGCCGCCACGCCATCCCAGAGATAGCGATTGCCCGGCGGATTCAGCCGGTATTCATAGAGGTCCACGATGACCAGGCGGTCGACGTCCAGTTCCTCGGCGACCTGCCCCAGCGGCTGCGCCGACCAGTTGGGAGTCTGGTGCTGAAAGTTCATGCAGATGCGCGGGTCCAGCATCTTGATGCCCGGCACATTTTCCTGGAGCCGCTGGGCGAGATTGAAGGAGATGTTCGGCACGGCCGTCGGATGCTCGTATACCGTCCCCATGTCGGCCTTGACCAGCACGGCGACGCGCTTGTTGTCCAGTCCGGCGTATTTCGCCAGGACCTCGATCTTCTTCTCGCGCTCGATGTTCTGCCCGATCGCGGAGGCGACGCCGAAGACCTGGCAGCTCATGACGAGGCACAAGGCGCCTGCAGCGCTGATACCGGCCATCACGCTCCACCATGCACCTGGGAAACGGGCGCACCTCATGGCAACCAACCCTTCATCCCGGCCAATTTCCAGAACCACGCCGCGAGGAAAAGGGCCACAAGCGCGATGAATCCCCAGCGGTTCAAGAGAGGATCGAAGAGGCGCTGAAACTGGTAGCCCGTCAGTGCAACACCCAGCGCGATCAGGCAACCAATCGAGGCTGCGAAGGCGAGCACCGCGCCCATGAGCTGGGCGCTGAAGGCCTGGCCGAATTCGGCCCGCGCCGCGTGGGCGAAGGCCGTGGTCATGCCGCAGCTTGGGCAGGGAATTCCCAGCGCCATAGGCCAGGTGCACACCGGCAGTCCGAGCTGCTGGTGGGTGCCCATGCCCCGCGCGTCGGGAACCAGCCGGGCCGCGACCACCAGCGGCGTCAGGAGTGCCGCCGCCAAAAGCAGGATCCATCCTCGAGTGGATGCGTTGATCGTGGTCGCTTCAGCCATGGACGCAAGAGTGTAACTGGAGCCGCGAAGCCCTAGACACTCGGGACCCGGCCCGTGCAGAATGCCGTGATGCCCAACCCCTCGACGCTCAGCCGCATCGATGGCCACCTTGACCTGGCCTATCTCGCCATGCAAGGCGTGGATCTCGAATCCGACTCCCCGGATCGGGCGAAATTCGGGGTCAATTTTCCGGCGCTTCGCGAGGGCTCTTTCAAGCTGGTTTTTGGAACGATCTTCACCGAGGTCGGTTGCGACGAGCCCTGGGGCTACGCCGACCATGCGGATGTCGAACAGGCCGCCCGCGCGGGCCGCCTGCAGTTGCGGCTCTATCAGGGCCTCGAGGCTCGCGGCGCGATCAAGATTGTCCGGACGCAGCAGGATCTCAAAAGTTGGAACGAGCCGGGGCCGCTGCGCGTGGTGATTCTGATGGAGGGCGCCGATCCGATCGAATCGCCCGAGCGCGCGAAGTGGTGGTTCGACCAAGGTGTGCGAATGGTCGGGCTGACCTGGGCCAAGGGCTCGCGCTACGCGGGCGGAAATTCTGTGCCGGGCGAATTGACCGAGGCCGGTCGAAAGTTGGTTCGAGCGCTCGATGGCGTCGGCATGATCCACGACCTCTCGCATCTCTGCGACCAGGCGTGCGCCGAAGTGATCGAGCTTGCCACGGGGCCGATCGTGGCGAGCCATTCCAATTGCCGGAGTCTTGTGCCCGGCAATGAGCGCCACCTCACCGATGAGACGATTCGGGCGATCGCCGCGCGAAAGGGTGTGTGTGGTCTCAACCTCTATGGAAAATTCCTGGCCGGCGGCCGTGCTGCAACGCTTGACGATGCGGTGCGACACGTCAAGCACGTGCGCGAGGTCGGAGGGCCGGAACGTCTGGCCCTAGGCAGCGATTTTGACGGCGGTTTCACTCCCGAGGATTGCCCGCCCAACGCGCAGCGCCCCGAGGATCTGCCCAAGATCGAGAGCGCCTTGGCTCAGGCCGGCATCTCCACGCAGGAACTCGACGGATTCCGAAGCGGCAATTGGCTGCGCGTGCTTCGCACTTCACTTCCACAAAAATAAGACTCCCCCGCTCACTCCCTCAAAGATTTCAACTGCTGTATTTTGGCTCAGGGCTTGAGCGTGCGCTCATCGTTGAGCGAGACATGCACAAACTTGTCCTGGGCACGAAGCACTAGGTCCAGGCGAACGCCGCAGCGATGCCAGTCGACGGCTTGCGTCGCGTCGCTGAAGACGATGCGCTCGACAATGGGAAGCGGATCGGGAGCCAAGCCTGGGAAGCCCAGCCGGATCAGCGAGGCATTGCGCTGCGCCCACGCAGCGGCCTGGCGGACCAACGCGGCTTGCTCGACCGCCGCGATGACATGCAATCGCCCGGCGTGATCGGTGGCGAACTCGATCATGGCGTCGCCGGGGTAGCGCAGCGCGATCGACCAGAGGCCCGAAATGATCGAGGCATAGGAGCCCGGCCGCATTTGCACTTGCAGCGGTTGCCGCGCCGTGGCGCTGGAAGATGCGAAGGATTGTTGCGCGGGGGTCTCCGCAACCGCAGGCCTTGGAGCAGCTGCTGGCGGCGCCTGGGTTCGGCGGCTTCCATCCACGGTTGCCTCGGCGACTCGTATTGCCTCGAAGAGTTCGGCGAGCGAAAACCCGCCGGGAAACGAAGCTTGCTGTGCGACATCGGTCCGCTCCAACCGCGGATAGGCGCCGGCCAATGGAACGGGCTGGCGAAGAAAGGCCTGGGCCGCCGTTGAAATCGTGGCAATTGCTTCTTGGGCGGATTCCACCGAGCAGCCCACGATCGCGATCGGCGTGAGCGGCGGAACTCGATCGTGCTTGCGGGCGCACTCCACGATTCGGCGAACAAGCTGATAGGCGGCCACGGTCGCGGCCTCATCGCCTCCGGTGGCGATGACAGCTTCCTCGACCTCCATCGTGGCGACATCCTCGGCGCCCTGAACGGTCGCGGGCACCACGAACCAATGGCGGACGATCGCCGCCGCACGCAATAACCACGCAGCGAAATCCTGGTCGGAACTTTCGGCAGGTCCCTTGGTTCCCAACAGTGAGCACTGGATGCCGTCGGTGCTGGCTCGAAGCAGCGCCGCGGGCCCCTCGCGCAATCGGGCGGCCACATGCGTCAGCCATGGATGCGCCATGACCGGCAAATTGCCGGCCAGCAGCGGCGTGATTTGGCTTTCGCGTCGCGGAACTTGCTTGACGGGTTCGTGTGCCGTTTCGCCGGTCTCTTCCCCATGAGGCTCTCCCAGGAAGAGCGAGGTCAGCCGATCGAATCGCTCGTCGAGATTGCTCATCGCTCGTCTCCGGCGATGGGCGACTCGGCGACTCTGGCAGCAACGCCGGGCTGTTCAGCGGACACTGCGCTTGCATTTTCCGCGTTCACACTCTCCACACCCGCGGATTGCTGGCGGATGCGCGAAAGCAGATCAGCCATGCGCTCGCCCGGTGCCGTCGCGGGACCCGGCGCGGTTTCACCGGCGGAAAGCTCACGGCGAAACACCTTTCCATCTCCGGGATGTTTCCTCGTGCATGGAACGGGATGAAGGTCGAGCCAATCGACCAGCAGGACAAAGTCGCGGCAGGCTTCGGAGCTGGGCGCGTACTCGGTGATGGGCTGGCCGAAGCCGGCCGCCTCGCGCAGCTCCTCGTGCTCGCGGATGGCCAGCGGCAGCGTGAGCATGCCATGGCGGCGCTCGATCGCCGCCAGCAAATCCGTGGCCAGTTTGGCGTGGGGCCGATGCAGTGTGGGCAGGATTCGCAGCGGCAGCTTCCGCTCCAGCCGCGCCGCCATGGCCTCGACGGCGGCCGCCTGGCGCTCGCTGCCCTTGAGCGAGAAGAATCCCGTCTCCACCGGAATGATGGCTTCGTCGGCGGCGCAGAGCGCGTTGAAGGTGAGCAATCCGATCGTCGGCGGGCAGTCGATCACGCACCAGTCGAAGCGGTCGGCAATGCGGTCCAGAAACTTGGCCAGTCGCGCATCGCGGTCCGGCAGATTGGCAAGACCTCCGCGGGCCGCCTCGAGCCCAGCCAGCGAGAGCGTGCTCGGGGCCAGGCGCAGATTCTTGGCGACCTCCCAAAGCATGACATCGGGATCGGCGCCGCCCGGCGGCTCGGCCAGAAGCGCCTCGGCCAGTCCCTGCTCGATCCGGTCCTCGGGCACACCAAGACCGACACCGCAATGGCCTTGTGGATCCATGTCCACCAAAAGCGTGCGGCGATTCTTGGAAGCGAGCGTGGCCGCCAGATTGATAGCGGTCGTGGTCTTGCCACATCCGCCTTTCTGATTCACGATTGCGACGCAACGCATCCTGCTCAGGTCGCCTCAAGGAAAGTCAGCCCAGCCCAGGCCGAGGGTCGCATGCCTTCACGCCTCCGGCGCTTCGAGCATGCCCTGCTCTATCGGTCGATTCGCCTACGGGTCTTCGGCTTTCCAAGTCGGATTTTCGATTCAGGCGCCGATGGCCGCGAGCCCGGCGTCGATCACCGCGTCGCTTGCGGCCTGAAGAACTCCAGGCTTGCCGGGACCCCTCAGCAGCACAAGGCGGATCTCGCCGGATTCCCCCTTTTTGTCGAGGTTCATGGCGGCTTTGACCTTGGCCCGGTCGATCGGCTTTGGAAGTCGAACCGGCAAGCCGAGTTGGGCCAGGCGCTGGGAAAGCTGGAAGGACTCGGCGTCCTTCCACCACCCCGCCGCTTGGCTCGCCGCCGCCATGGCGACCAGGCCGATTGAGACAGCCTCGCCGTGGTGGATCTCGTCGTGCAGGAGCGACTCGATGGCATGGGCGAAGGTGTGCCCCAGGTTCAGATGTGCTCGCTCGCCTCGCTCATGCTCGTCGCGCGAGACGATCGCGGCCTTCACCGAAGCCGAGCGCTGCACCAACTCGACCAGTCGGGCGGGATCCTTCGCCAGCAAGCCCGCCTGATGGTTCGCGAGCCAGTCCAGCATGCCTTGGTCCGCCAGTAGCCCGTGCTTCACGCACTCGGCCAGACCGCAGCGGAATTCGCGGTCCGGCAGCGTGGAGAGCGTCCGCACATCGCTGACCACCCATGCGGGGGCGGTGAAGGTTCCCGCCAGATTCTTGGCCAGCTGGCCGCCGGCCATGGGCAGGTTGACCGCCGTCTTGCCGCCGATCGCAGCGTCGACCATGGCCAGCAAGGTGGTGGGAATCATCACGGTGGAAAGGCCGCGCATGTAGGTCGCCGCGGCGAAGGCCGCCATGTCCCCCACGATGCCGCCGCCCATGGCCACCAGAACATCGCTGCGCTGCACGCGCTCCGCAAGCACAAATTTCCACAGCGATTCGACTGCGGCAATGGACTTGTTTTCTTCGCTCGCCTTCACCGCGTGGGAGGCCACGCGCAACCCTGCGGACTCGATCGACGAGGCGACCTCGCGGGCCCAGGTCTGCGCAACCGCCTGGTCTGCGACCAGCGCAACCGTCCGCGCCTTGGGAAATTGCCGAGCGATCTCGCTGCCCACGTTCTGCAGCAGCGCGTCACCGACCTGAATGTCGTAGCTGCCGTGGAGACTTTGCACCGGAATCACATTCATGTGCGCGTCCTCTCGCGATGAAACTCGCGGAATTGCTCGGCGTTCTCCTTGCCGAAGTAGTACTCCTGGACGCGGGCGGGCACCTGCCGCAGATCCGCAAACATGAGCCCATCCACCACATTGCCGAAGTCGGGATCGACATTGAAGGCGATCAGCCGAGCGTTGAGCTTTAGATACTGGCGCAGCAGCACGGGCATCGTGCGGCCGTCGGCCTCCACCTCGCGGATGAGCCGGTCCACATCACCCACATTGCGGACCGCCGCGCGTGTGTGGGCCGGATCCCAATCCAGGAAAGGCTCGTCGGAGGGCGGGTTCCGCGGCTTCACATCCTTGGCGAAAGACTTCAGCGCGTGGTGCGTCTGCAGGAAGGCCATGATCAGCCGCTTGGACATGCTCTGGTACTCGTCCGAAATGCTCACCGGCCCCAGCAGAATGGCGTACTTGGGATGCCGGAGCACAAATTGCGCAATTCCGCGCCACAGCATGAGCAGAGGCATCGGACGGCGTTGATGGGCGCAGGCCACCCAGCTCCTGCCCAGCTCGATGGCGGGTCCGAGGGATTTGAGCATCTTCGGCGAGTAGTCAAAGAGCGTGCTGGTGTAGAGGCCGTCGATGCCATTGGCCGCGAGAATCTCGTCGGTCAGGCCCATCCGGTAGCCGCCCATCACTTCCTGCGTCCGCGCGTTCCAGATGAAAAGTTGCCGGTAAGAGCGGTCGAAGCGGTCGATGTCGATCGCCTTGCCGGAGCCCTCGCCCACGGCACGGAAGGCCTCCTCGCGCAGGCGGCCGATCTCAAGCATGGTCAGCGGAATTTCACCGCTGGGCGTGCACCAGACTTCGCACTCGCCGTGCTTGAGCAGCAGATGGGACTCCGGAAGGCCGGAAATTTCCGCGGCGAGTTCCTCGGGCGCATGCTGCGGTCGCTCCAGCAGCGGAGTCGTGTGCACTATCACACCGGGGCCCGTGGATTTTTCCTCCAAGCGCGCTCGCAACAGATACGTGCGCAGGCGGAAATATCCGATCAGTTCCTCGTCGCTTTCGAAGGCATCAAACTCCTTCGCGGGGATCGGCGTGCCGACCACCACCGGAATTTTCCGGTTCTGCTGGCCGGGATAGCAGTGGCCCAGCAGCGCCGTCCGCAGCAGCGGATGGAAGAGGCCGGCCAGCTGGAACCACCAGGGATTCCGGCCGGAAATAAACACCGGCAGCACGGTGGGCCGGGCGATGCGGGCCATCTTGGCAACTTGGGTCGGCCACTGGCCGTCGACGGGGCGCCACCGGCTCCAGGTGGAGTGGCTTACCTCGCCCGATGGGAAAACGCAGAGGCAGCCGCCGTTGGAAAGCCATCGCAGGGCCTCGCGCATGGCGTTCATGTTGGCACTGACCGATGGCTTGCCGAGAATCTTCACGCCGAGCGATCGCTCGGCGACCACCGGGATCTTGCAGAGCATTTCATTGGCGATGAACTTGACATCACTGCGAACCGACTCGATCAGCGTCGAGATCAGCTGCGTGTCGGTCGCGCCCATCGGATGGTTCGACACCACCAGCAGCGGCCCGGTCCTGGGAATGCGCTCGCGGTCGGCCGCGGAGCAATCGGCGTGGATGTGGGTGGCGCGGTTCAGCGCGTCCAGCAGGGAGCCATCGCCGCGAATCCGATGCGATCGATCGACGATTTTTTCAACGCGGCTGACTCCGGTGAGATGGCGCGAGACAGGCCAGAGCCATTGCAGCACCCTGGACTTGGGAGGCTGGACGCGGAATGGAGATTTCTCTTCTGGCATCGAGACCGCAAATGACCCCAAGGGGATTTGAACCCCTGTAGCCACCTTGAAAGGGTGGTGTCCTAAGCCAGGCTAGACGATGGGGCCGGCGAGCCTCAGACTATAAGCGATGGATGGAAGGGATATGGGCTGAAAATTGCCCGGGGCCAAGCCCCCCTTTTGGGCATAATTTCAAGATTCGGCTTGCAAAAATCGGGGTTTGGTCCACACTGACGGGGCGTCTGAACCGACCGGCAGGCTTTGCCCTGCCTATGGTCCGTGACGCACCCTTGGAGCCGAGACCCAGCAATGAAAGAGACATCCGCCTTGAACGCCAAACAACCGACCTTCGCCCGATTCAAACTGCTGATGTGCGCGATCGTGGCCTGCTTCACGCTGCAGGCGCGGGCCCAGGTGTGCTCAAGCGACCTGGATGGTTCGGGCGAAGTGGATGCCGGCGATGTCGGACTGGTGCTGCTTGATTTCGGTCCCTGCGCGGGCTGCGCCACGGACATGGATGGATCCGGTGAAGTGGATGGCGGCGATGTTGGCTTGCTGCTGTTGGACTTCGGCCCCTGCGCCGGCCCTTCATGGGCGACGGTGCTGGAGTGGTCGGCAGATCCGGCCGTCGTGGCCAGCGAGGAAATGCGGCAGAGCATTTCAGAAACTCACTTGCCATGGCGCGTCATGGATAATGGAACGGGCATCGAGATGCTGCTGGTGCCGCCGGGAACTTTCATGATGGGCACGAGCCCGGGCGATGCCGAGGCGTTCGCCTATGAGGGCCCCTCCCACCAAGTCACGATCACTCAGCCCTATTACCTGGCTCGCAAAGAGGTGACGCAGTCGAAGTGGGTTACGGTGATCGGCACCAATCCAAGCCTGGGCGGAACGAATCTGACTGATCCCGTGGAGCATGTTTCGTGGAACGATGTCCAACCTTTCTGCGCGGCGACTGGCATGCGATTGCCGACGGAAGCCGAGTGGGAATATGCATGCCGGGCAGGCAATACCGCGGCGCGATACAACCTGCTTGACCTGGTCGCCTGGTGCAACAGCAACACGAGCGCACCGAAGCTGGGCGGATTGAAATTGCCCAACGCCATGGGTTTCTACGACATGCTCGGCAATGTCTGGGAGTGGACCGCGGACTACTGGGATTGGTACTCAGGCGACAGCCAGGTGGATCCGACGGGTCCTGCGGCCGGCTCCTACCACATCTCGCGCGGCGGAACTTGGCTCAGCAGCGGGCAGTATTGCAGGTCCTCGATGCGCAAGGTCGAGGTGGCTGACTTCCACTGCTACTGCACGGGGTTCCGGGTCGCTCGGAATCCGTAAGCGGCCGTTTCAAGAAGTGATTTGCTGGATTGGCGGAGCGAAACTCCGCCCATGTTGTTGCATGGCGACGGAGCCGCGTTGTGCCGCAAAAGTGACTCCAAGACCTTTAGGAATCGAAGCCTTTTCCCCCAAATTTGGAAACTTGGGCGTGCGAATCCAAAAGGCCGCTTTTACAACTTGTTGAACGTCATTTTTCAATCGCTACTACTACCAGATTTTGCTCCAACCCTACAATTAGTGTTGACAACAGGTGTTTAATGATCAAAATGAAGTTACGGAGTCGACAGTGTTAGCCCAAGCAAATTAAGGAGATCACGAACATGAATTTTATGAAAATTCCATTCCTACCATTCGGCGCTAGTCTGTTTTTTTTACATGCCTGCCTTTCAGCAAATGCGGGTGTTGTAACATTTGGAACAACGACAAGCATTTTGAACTCTGAAACAACAAAACTCAACAAAGTTTGTGATATACCGTCTTCCACTTCTGAATGCCAATATCACGGGGGCGGACAAGAACTTCCGGGGACTTGCAGTTCGTCCATTGACAACGATCCCAACTCACTTGGACCATGGTATTTGCCCGTCCCCACTTACTCCAACTCTAATAATCCTGATGTTGTGATCGATGGATATAATTACGGCGCAGTAATTTCGGGTTCTTCGACGACCGTTGGAAGCAGCGAGTTAGACTTACAAACAACCTTCCAAAAGCCTTCGTGGAGTGTGCTCAAGTGCCTCATACACGTTGTGGGCGGACCTGTGGATGACTCGAGCAGTTTGGGTACAATAGCGTTTAACGGGGATCTTGAATTGGTTACGAATTTTTCTTTGTGCGATACCGCCGTTATAGACCTTTATGCTTTGCTGGCTTCAGAAAATGTATCCATCGGGGAAACCCTGGATCCGCCGGCCAATGTTCCTGAAGAATTCTTAATAACATTTAGATGCTGGATCACTAGTGGTAGCGCAACTGTCTGGGAAGATACTTTGACTATTGATTCGGAAGATCCACTCGAAAAGCCGACAACCACAATTGGCCCGTTTTGCGGCGCAGATTACACATTCCATTGTCGAATGAAGACCAATGACACATTATTTAATGCGCAATATGTCAAAAGAACATCATGCAACTCGATTTACTTATGGTCTACTCTCGATCAAGGCTCTGTTACTCTGTTTATACATCACCCACTCGATTTGGATGGGAGCGGTCAAGTTGATTTCGGAGATATTGGCTTGGTGTTATTAAGTTTCGGTGAATGTGAGGGCTGTGCCGCTGACATTGACAAGACTGGAACTGTCGACGGTGGTGATGTGGGGCAGATATTGTTGTGTATGGACTACATTCCCTGTGAATCTTCGTCATGCGATTTATGTGGTCCATAATCGCGCGATAATTGAATCTGTGCTCAGTAACAATCTCGATTTACAGAAACTTTGTACTCGTATCGCTTCACGAATTGGATCAGTTTTTATACAAAATGGTGCTGGCGACGAGAGGCGAGACGAACTAGCTGGTCTTTTTGCCTATCACCCTCACGGCTTTGGTTGATCAAATTAGCTCCAGTTTCAGCGGGAGAAATTCTGGTCGACCGAGACCTAGTTGCTTTGGCTTTGTTAGTAAGCCAGAGGAGCGGGGTTCTGGTCTAATTTTCAACTGATATTAGATTACATTTGGCGGAAAGCCGCCATATTATGTTGATTTGTGAATCCGTACGGATCATGAACCGGCCGAAAAATCGGAGTAGTGGGTCAGTTTGAATCCTGACGGGAAATGGGCGATTTATTTTCGGGAGTGCGTACTGACGCAAGGTCCATCCCATCAAAGGACGGGCTGTGGGACGATGTTTTACCTAACGCAAGGCGCGAAACGCTTCGGAGTGCCCCGTCCTGGTTGGTGATCTTGGTCTTGTCGAGCCGGGCCTTTTGTTGCAGCACCGCCTGCTTCGTCGGTTCGAGCACCGCGTCCAGCCGGCGAAGGATCACCATTGGGAGAATGACATCGCGGTATTTGCCCCGGACGTAAACATCGCGGAGTACATCGTCGGCGATGCCCCAGATAAAGTTGGCGATCCAGTTGAGTTGGCCTTGGTCCATACGGCTCCTTAAACTATCCGACGTTCCATCACTCCTCGACTTCGACGGTGGCTTCAGTTTCGACTTCCTCGATCTCAGTCTGTAGCTCTTCGACTGCAACGCGGAGCGGGTCGTAGATGACAATCTCCTGCCCCTGAATCTCCAATGTCACGGCAAGGCAGTAGTGCGCCGTGGCATCGGGATCGTGATTCCAGCCTTCGTGTCCCACCACGGCGATGCAGAAGTGCTCGGGAAGCATGTTGGATTTGACGACGGCCCAGTCCTTCTGAACCGTGCCGCCATTGCGGCGGGCGCTGCGGATGAGACCATCTGACTCCTTCTCGTGAAGAGTCCAAGGCAAGACACTGCCATCCGTTGGTGTGCCCTCAAGCTCTTCCTCCTTCATCATCCGGACACGGAAGCTGTCAATTGATTCACCGAGCTTGCTGCTCTTCCAGTCCACCCATGTGGACAGATACCGTCGAAGTTGGCGTCGTGTACGGCGAGGCTCAGCCACATACGAGAGGGTCACGTCGATTCGCACGTCGTACTCATCAGCCGGCCCGCGAAGTTCTGCGGGAATGGGTATCTGGTAGATGTGGCACTCGCGGGCGCGGATCGGGGTAGTGCCCGCCGTTATCAGCGTGGTTCGGTGGTCAGAGTTGGTCGAAGCCCTGGCCTCGTCGGGGACGCCGAAGCCAATCCAACGGACGATCTCCCCTGCTTGATCCAAAAGTTCTTGCCGCCTCGCGGCGTTGCTTCGCGTAACAGGGTTGCGAAGCTCTGCAAGGATAGCCTCAGCCCATTCCGGCCATTGAGCTGATTGCACCACAAGAGCGCGGTAGAGCAAGGCGGGCTCATCCGGTAATACCCTCTGTGCTGCGGCCGCCGTGCGACAGACTTTGGGAGCAGCAAATGAGGTGCCCGCGGCATCGCGTGCGAATGCCGGCGATGGCGGAAACATCGTTGACCGGATCAACTCCGGGCACACACCTGGCACACGACTACCAACGATCACATCCGGCGGATGAGTGGCAGTGCGAACAGCGTCCCCGCCGTACTCGACGACTTCGGGCTTGATGACGCCCCAAATTCCGAATCCACTTCGTGAAAAGGCCGAAGGCTGACCCCTGTGTTCAGCGAACGACTTCCAACCCGAGGCGTTAAATGCGCCGTAGGCGACGGAGCCAACAGTGAGTGCTTGAAGGCTCTGCGCCGGGTTCGCGACGCGGCTGGAGTCCTCGTTCAGGTACCGTGGATACTTGCGGTCCGCGGCAAGATGTTCCTTAGCTCCAATGACTGGTGGGTTGCCCGACGTAGGAAGATTGCCCGCACTTTGAACAATCAGGACATCGTGCTGGCTGCTCAGGAGGTCGATCTCAGCGGCCCAAGAGGACATGTACCTAGCGCGTGAGGCGCCTTTGGAGTTGATTGACTGATTGAAGATCCGGGTTTTCCTGCCATCTAGGTGGAAGTGCTCGACAACCGCTCGCGTCGCGGAGGGAGGGAACAACTCTTCGGGCATCCGGCAGTTCTCGTTCAGGACCCTGCCATTCTGAAGCCAGGCAGACAATTGCGGCGATCCATCCTGCGGTACGGACTCGCCGTAGGCGACTGCGCCGGCCACGCGGGTTCCGTGACCTCCGGGCGAGACAAAATCGCCAATCTCTGTCGTCGCTTTGCCGGGAAGAAAGCACTTGGAGTTGGAGGTGTCCATTGCCGGTGCAAGCCAGACATGGCCCTCCTGAATACCGCTGTCAATCACACACACCGTCGGGGCATCTGCGGATGGCGCCACCGGAGTGACCGCCCGAAAGGGGGCCGCACCACCGGCGTCAGCGTACTGCGGCAAGGCAATGTCATCTGGTTCTAAAGCCTCGAACACGTACGGGTAGTTGAGGATCAAGTCTTTAAACCCGATACCCTTGATCTTGAGCCGCACGTCGAAACTTCCCGGCATTACTGCCCCGGAGAGATCATCATGCACCAAATTCAAAATGTCGGCGTCATAGGCCCGTACGAACGCAATGACTTCCGACTGACGCTCTGAGCACAAAGTGTCCCACGTGTCGTACGCCTCGGTCCGCTGCAGAGCCCATTCACTCTGCTTCTTTGCCCAGTCCGCATCAGAGTCTCGCTTGCCTCGCTCCGGCATATCCGGAATCTCCTTTGTGCCTGTGCATGCGATGCTTACATCGACGACAAAGACTTGATTGTCTTTGATCGTCGGCCATTGATTGAGCAACCTCTCGGATAGGACTCGCTTGAGTCGATCGGCTTGGTTCGGATCTTCGTAGAGCTTGTGTACCGAAGCGATTGTCGCCGAGCCATGTACCTTAACGGCAAAGGCATTGACCATCCTCGTAAACTCAGCAAGGTCGATGTCCTCCGACGCGACTAGTACGAAGCCCTCTTCCTGCTCGGCGACGATTTCGAAAGCAAACTTGTCGCGAAGCACATCTAGGTCAAGACCCGGATCAACCTGGACCAGAAACGGTTTGCCGACCGGCAGCACCGGGAGATTCTGTTCCTGACGCTGAGCCTGCTGAGCTTCCCATCTCGTCGAAAGTGAGTGAGCGGATGCTCGAAGGGACTCGCTGTGAGCGGCTCTCGCGCTCCGATTTGCAATCGTCTGCGGAGACGTTCTGCCACCTCCACGGAGTTTGGCGCGTCCCCGGTAGCGAAGAAGTAGCGGAAGATGCTCGAACTGGTGGGCATCAGCCATGATTTACGTTTTGGATTCGCTTGATCTGTGCCGACGAGCTTCTGTGATTGCCTCTCGAAGGTGGGACTCGGTGACGGCCTTGCGGCCCATGAGTACGACCGCCTTTGCGGCATCACGCGCGGCCTTAACGACCATCGCGGCGGATGCCCCTGCAAGTGCATCTGTCATCGACTGCCAAGGCAAATTCTCATCCACCACGACGGAAGCCAAAGTCATTCGGAGCAGACGCGACACTTCGTTCGGACCGGGAGGTGGCACCAAGAACACATCGTCGAAGCGGCGGAACAGCGCCTCGTCAAGTGATGACTCGACGTTCGTCGTCGCGACGAGCAGACCTGGCGCGTCGTACTCCTCCATCAGTTGAAGAAGTGAGTTGACGATACGATTTGCCTCGCCGATGTCTTTGCTACTTCCGCGAGAACGAGCGATGAAGTCGCACTCGTCCAAGAGCAGCACGCACGGCCGATCCTTGGCAGCGACGAATATGCTGCGGAGATTCCACGCCGATTCCCCAAAGAAGGACGAGAGCAGTGCATCGAATCGGACCTTCATTAGTGGCAGACCGGTGTTCCATGCGAGTCGTTTGGCACCCAGAGACTTTCCGCACCCAGGCAGGCCGTGCAAGAGAATCGTCTTACGCGGTCTGAGCCCATAGGCACCAAGCCTCTCCCGGGCGGCGTACTCGCACTCGATGCGTGCAAAACGTGCCTCGATCGCGGGTGGAAGCACCATGTCGTGCTCTAGCTCTTCGCGAGGGATTAGCGTGGCGAGTTGCTCGCCGTTGCGTTTACTCTGTGGTAGTTCACGGAGCGATGCAGCTTTGTCCGCCGCGTGGTGACCATGCCCAGCCGTACGGCGTCTGGATTCACTGAGAATCGATTCGAGTTGATTAGCTAGCCGACTGTGGCCGGTTTTGCGTTCGGCTTCCACAACTTTTTCGGCAAGGCGATCCAAGTCAAGCTGAGAGCCCTCTGCGATGGCACGGACGATTCTCTTGAGGATTTCTGCGTTCATGCTGTCACCGTCTTTCGCGTCCGTTGCCGAGAACGGCTGTGCCGACCACCTGTTTAACTCGCAACTTCTCGTCCAAAAAGCGGCGCACTCAATGTCCAATATGAGGCGCAGCACCCGTCCGCACGCAATCGCACCGATTCGCGAGATGTTTCAAAAACACCTTGTTTTACCGATGATTTGCGAACAAATACGAACGAGTGCGAAACTGTGCAAACAGTGCCAATGACCCCAAGGGGATTCGAACCCCTGTTCCATCCGTGAGAGGGATATGTCCTAAACCGGGCTAGACGATGGGGCCAGACATGGCCAAACCAGTGACAATCGAAGTGGCCGACAAGTAGCGGGGAGGAGTATAGCGAGCCCGCCCGGCACGACAAATCGCGCGTTTCCCCGTGGTCTCGGGTACCGTGACCGCCATGCCGGCGACCATCCTTCTCTGCCCCACGAGCTTTGAAAACCGCCGAATTGAGCCGCGACTTCGGCCCCTTTTCACCGCCATCCACACCATCGGCGTCGGCGAGCATTGCACCCATGCGTTGCGGACGTTGGCGGGCCAATTTGGCCCCGGAACTACCGCAATCCTGGCCGGGGTCGCCGGCGGGCTGACCAACCAGGCTAGGGCCGGCCACGCCTATGCAATCTCGCAAGTGACTACGCAAGATGGCCGGACCATCCCGGCTCGATGGATTCCCAACGGGGCGGAAACGCTTCCATTGTTTTCCAGCCCGGTGGTCCTGTCCGACGCGCAGGTCAAGCTTGTTGCGGCGCGGAAATTTCACAGCGACCTGGTCGACATGGAGTCGCACCATTTCGTGGACACCGCGCAGCAGGCCGGCTGGCGCTGGCTTATCGTTCGCGGCGTGAGCGACGACCATGAATCGCAACTGCCCGAAGCCGTGATGAATTTCATGGAGCCTTCCGGGCACACGCGTTCGCACGCCGTCGCGTTTCATTTGGCGACCCGTCCATGGCACATTCCATTGATGATGCGATTGGGTCGCGCTTCGACCGCCGCCATGGGCGCGGCGAGCGCCGTCATTGAAAAAGCCTTGCGCGAGCAGATGCCGTGAGGGAATCAGAACCTTGAAAATCAGTGACATGAAAGCAACGTCGCCATGACCCCGCGAAAGATCCTTCTCTACGGCGGCTCCTTCAATCCGCCCCATCTGCGGCATGTCTCACTGGCACAGCAAGCCGCAAAGGCGATCGGCGCGAGCGAGATCCGCGTGATCCCCACCAACATCAATCCGCAGCGGCAGAACGAGCCCCCCGCTTCCGCTCCGCACCGCGTGGCCATGCTGGCCATCGCCTTCCGGAACGAGCCGCTTGCGTCCATCGACACCGCCGAGATCGACCGTGGCGGCCCGAGTTTCATGGTGGACACGCTGAATCAATTTCGCCGGCAATTTCCCGATGCCCAGTTGTTCCTGCTGCTGGGCGGCGATCAGGTGCTCAACTTCTACACCTGGCGCGAGCCCGAGACGATTCTTTCCCTGGCCATGCCGGTCATCGTGCCGCGGGCGCCGCATGACGCGGCTTCACTGGTGCGGCAACTGTCCACGCAGCACGGCGAAGCGGTCGCGAACCGCTGGAAGCCCTGGATTCTTCCGCTTGAGGCGGAACCCGATTCAAGCACGGAGTTGCGGCAGGGAATTGCCGCAGGAAAGTCAGCCTCCGAATTGGACATTGACCCAGAAGTTTTGAACTACATCCAGAAACACAAGCTTTATCGTTGAGTCGAGAGCACTCGGCGACCAAGTCGCACGAAATTCAAATTCAAAATTCGATTCGGCTGAGTAACTGCGGCCGCATCACGTCCAGGGATCTTCCTCGACCAGATGCACTTCGGACTTCCTGCCCTGCATCGGCAGGTGATCCAGCGCCTCGGGTCGCTCATCGAAGGCGACGCGGTCGAGCGTGTAGAAGCTCTGCACGAGCCATCGATTATCCTTGGCCAGCCGCGCCCGCACCAGCTCCTCGACCTCCGCGGTGTTCTTCGCCGTGAGCCAAAAGGTGATGTAGCCGCCCGACGGATGGTCGGTGGAGTCGTCGCTGTTCAAGTCCAGGCAGACCGCGATGGTGTGCCAGAGCGTGCTCCCCAGCTCGCGGCCGGCCTCGTCGAGATTGGTGTCGGGATCCACATCGAGCTCGAGCCCCCAGCACTCGCGCACTTGCAGCAGAACCTCGTCCAAATCCGGGCTTTGGTCGTCTTCGATTGCCAGCACGTCGCGCACCTGCGAAGGCGGCGAGAGCACCTCGTCGAGCGAATCGGGCCAGGTCTCCTCCACTTCGCGCAGCGAATGGCGGCGCAGCATGCGCTCGACCGCTTCCTTGTTGTCCTCGGGGACATGGATCAGCAGGCCCTTCCAGGAATCCAGGAAGACCTCCACAAAGGGCTCCTCGGCGTTGGCCCCGACGCCAATGCTGGCGTCCTCCATGATGACCGGCTCGAAGCTCTCCCAGATCTCCAGGAAGGCCTCGAAGGAAATCGGCTCGCGCCCCAGGAAGACATCCACGCTGCGGTAGGCGTCGCGGCTGCCTACCTCGATGATCGGCGTCACCTGATCCGGCAGCAGGCCGATGGCCTCGCGGACCAGACCCACCATGCGGTCGTGGCTGGTCACGACATGGAAGGACCAGGTATCCGGGTCGCCATCCTCGCCCTCGTGGAACTCAAGCGTGTAGCCCTGCGTGGGACTGGGCAGATCAATTGGCTGGATTCCAAGCGGCAGCGCGAAGCCGTCAATGACGGCCCGCTCGAGATCGCTTCGAAGTTTGTACTCACGCATGGACTGAATTTTTCTCCATGGGGGATGG
The DNA here is from genome assembly GCA_021414025.1 of Planctomycetota bacterium. Taxonomy (NCBI): domain Bacteria; kingdom Pseudomonadati; phylum Planctomycetota; species Planctomycetota bacterium. Next base: position 347,087 of record JAIOPG010000007.1, read on the forward strand.
TAGCTCCCTTGTCCCCTCGATCAAAGCAGGCCTTTGCCGCGGGGTTTTCACTCCCCCAAATAGGCCTCTTGCACGCGTTTGTCGCTGAGCAATTCCTGCCCCAGTCCGGAAAGCGTGATGCGGCCCGTCTCCATCACATAGCCGCGGTCGGCCAGCCGCAGCGCGGCCCGCGCATTCTGCTCCACCAGCAGGATGGTCATGCCTTCGTCGCGCAGCCTCTTGATCGCCTCGAAAATGCGCACCACCAGGATTGGCGCGATGCCCATGCTGGGCTCGTCCATCATCAGCAGCCGGGGCTCGCTCATCAGCGCGCGGCCGATGGCCAGCATCTGCTGCTCGCCGCCGGAGAGCGTGCCGCCCAGTTGGCGATCGCGCTCCTTCAGGATGGGAAAGAGCGAATAGACATGCTCGAGATCCTTCTGCATGGCGTCCGGATCGCGGCGCAGGAAGCCGCCCATCTCCAGATTTTCGCGCACGGTGAGTCTCGGAAAGATCCGCCGCCCCTCCGGCACCTGTGCCAGGCCCATGCCGACCACCTTGTCGGGAGGCATGTCGGCCAGATCGTGGCCGGCGAACTCGATGGAGCCTCCGCGCAGCTTCTGAATCCGCGAGATCGTCATCAGCGTGGTGCTCTTGCCGGCTCCGTTGGCGCCGATCAGGGTCACGATCTCGCGCTCGCGCACCTCCAGCGAGACTTCATGCAGGACATCCGCCGGACCATAGCCGGTGCGCAGGCCGCGCACGCTCAGAAGAACCTGCGAAGCGTGCGCGCTCAACCCAGTTCCTCCTTGCCCAGATAGGCCTCGATGCAGGCGGGATCGCTGCGGATCTGCTCGGGCGTGCCTTGAGCGATCTGCTTGCCGAAGTTCAGCACGCAGATCCGGTCGCTCACCCCCATCACCACCCGCATGTGATGCTCGATCAGCAGCACGGTCACGCCGGAGTCGCGGATGCGGCGGATCAAGTCCATCAGCGTGCTGGTCTCGGTGGGATTCATGCCCGCGGCCGGCTCGTCCAGCAGCAGGATCCGCGGCTCCCCCGCCAGGGCGCGGGCAATTTCAAGGCGCCGTTGCAATCCATAGGGCAGGTTGCGGGCCGCGTCGTTGGCCCGATCCTGCAGGCCGACGAAGCGCAGCAGCTCGGCGGCCTTCTTCTGGGCCATCACATTCTCGCGGAAGTAGCGCGGCAGGCGCAGCATGTTGGCAACGAATCCGCAGTGCAACTTGGCGTGCATGCCCACCAGCACATTTTCCAGCACGCTCAATTCGCCGAAGAGCCGGATGTTCTGGAAGGTGCGCCCCATGCCCGCGCGGGCGATCAGATCGGGCGTGCGCCGGGCCCGCGACCAGAGAACGAAATAGCCGCTGGCCCCAAGGGCGAAACCGATCAGCGCCGGAATCGCCAGACCCAGGAAGCCCATGTTCCAGAGGCTGGTACCCACCGACTTCACTGCCTTCGCCAGCGGAAAATGCTCCCCGTAGGTGTAATTGGCCACGATCACGTCCTTCCAGAGAGTGGTGGCCCGCAGGGCGATGGTGACGCTGATGGCCAGCAACAGGCCGTTGATCACGCACCGCGAGAGGATGATAGCGTTCCATGGGCGGCGCAGCTCGTGGCCTTCGAAACGCACGCGGCCCTCGGTGGGGTGATGCACGCCGGTGATCGCGTTGAAGAGTGTGGACTTGCCGGCTCCGTTGGGTCCGATCAGCGCGAAGACCTCGCCCTTTGTCACCTTGAAGGAGACCTTGTCGTTGGCGACCAGTCCGCCGAAGCGCATGGTGACCGCGTCCACTTCCAGGATGGGAGCCGCCGCGCTCACCGCGGAGCCCCCGCGAGGCGCTTCTTCTTTTTCGCGTTCTGGATCGAGAGCTTCGCCGGCAACAGGCCCTCGGGGCGGAAGCGCATCATCACCACCAAGACCAGGCCGAAGACGAGGTATTTCCAGTTGTTCGGGCTGCCAAAGACGCTGCCGGCGGAAACCCATCCCGCGCTCTGCATGGCGCCGGCCAGCTTCGGAAGCGCGATGTTGGCCACGCCCAGCATGGCGATCGCCCCCACCAGCACGCCGTTGATCGAGCCCATGCCGCCCACGATGACAATGCACAGCGTCAGGATGCTGACCTGGAAGTCGTAGTTGCCCGGCTCGCCGGTGCTGGAGTACATGCTCACCCAGAGGCCGCCCGCGACTGCGGCCAGCGCGGCGCCAGTGGCGAATGCGATCATCTTGACCGGCACGAGTGCGATGCCCATGCACTGCGCCGCAAGTTCGTCCTCGCGCACCGCCAGCCAGGAGCGGCCGGTGCGGCTGCGCTCCAGATTGCGGCAGACGATGACGGCGACCACCAGGAACCCCAGGAAGAGCCAGTACCAGGGCAGCTCCTTCTCGCTGGAGAATTCAAGGATGCCGAAGCCGGATTCCGTCCACCATGGCACATGCGGCGCCGGCAGCGGATTGATGCCTTGCGTTCCCTTGGTGATGACATCGAGGTTCTTCAGCACATCCTGGGTGATCTCGCCGAAGCCCAGCGTGACGATGGCGAGATAGTCGCCGCGCAGGCCCAGCGTCGGTGCGCCCAGCAGCACTCCCGCGAGCGCGCCCACGACCGCGGTAAAAATGATCGCCGACCAGAAGCCCAGCTGGAAGGGATAGATGTCGCAACTGCTGATGGCGAAGGCGTAGGCGCCGATCGCCATGAAGGCCGCCATGCCCAGATGCAGCAGGCCGGTGAAGCCGGTCACGATGTTCAAGCCCAAGGCCAGGATGGCAAAGACCATCACGCCGCGCATCGGGTCGACCATGTCCAGCTGGAAGCGGCGATCGACCAAAGGCAAAACACACGCGACAAGCAGCAGCATGAGATCGACGCGAAGCAGTCGCCTCCAACCGGTCGCGGTCGCGGCGCTCATCAGACTTTCTCCCGCAGCTTGGCGCCCAGAATTCCGCTCGGGCGAAACACCAGGGTGAGAATCAGAATGCCGAAGACCACCGAGTTGGTCCAGCGCGCCTCGATGTAGCCGTCGCTCAGGGCACGCACCAGGCCGATGACGATGCCGCCGACCACGGCTCCGGGCAGGCTGCCGATGCCGCCGAGCACTGCGGCGGTGAAGGCATCCATGCCGGTGCGGTAGCCCATCTGAAAGGAGATCGTGTTGTTGTAGAGGGCGTAGATCACGCTGGCGAAACCGCCCAGAGCCCCACCGATCATGAAAGTCGAGCCGATGACGCGATTGACGTCGATTCCCATTAAGGCCGCGGCCGTGGGATTCTGCGCCACCGCGCGCATGGCCTTGCCCAGCCGCGTGGACCGCACCAGCCAAGTCAGGCCGATCATCAGCGGCAGCGTGACGATGACCACGAAGAGGTCGCGCCAGGTGACGGTGATCGCCGCAGTCGCGCCGAGCAGGTTTTCATTGGAGATGAGCGAAGGAAAATCCTTGGGCGCCGCTGCTTGGTTGCCGCCACCGAAGACCTGCATTGGCAGGCCGCCCCAAAAGAGCGCCACGTTCACCAGGATGAACGAACAGCCAATCGCGCTCACCAACAAAGCCAGCTTGGGCGCGCCGCGCAGCGGCCGGTAGGCGATCCGGTCGATCGACCAGTTGAGAGCCCCGCAGAAAATCGCCGAAGCGAGCAAAATGGCAATCACGCCACCCGTCGGGCCGAATCCGCTCCAGGCCTCCATGCCCAGCGCCCCCACCAGGGTCAGCGCCAGAAAAGATCCAAGCGTGCACAAATCGCCGTGGGCGAAATTGATCAGCTCGATGATGCCGTAGACCATCGTGTAGCCGATGGCGATCAGCGCGATGATCATGCCGTTGGAGACACCGGTGATGAGCTGCTGCGAAAGGACGTCGATCCATCCCATCGCCACGTTGTCCCCGCTCGCGGCGAGCGTGACGGAAAGAAAAGCGCCGCCCAGAGAATCATGCATGGCCGGAATCAACGTTGGGAAAGCCTTGAGGGCCTATTGGCCCAGCACCTTCACGAATTTGAACTCGCCGTTCTCCACGGTGTTGCCGCTCATGGTCTTGTTGGTGGTGTCGCCGTTGGCGTCGAAGCTCCAGATGCCCAGCGCCCCATTGAAATCCCTGGTCTCCGAGACCGCCTGCAGGATGCCGGCGCGGTCCTTGGTCTTGGCCCGCTGCATCGCGTCCAGCAGCACCTTGCACGCCTCGTAGCCATAGACGGCGTAGCCCTCGGGCTCCTCCTCCGGCTTCAAGTTGAACTTCTTCTTGTAGTTGGCGCGGAACTCGGCGCCACGGCCGGTGAGCTTGTCCGCGGGCAGTCCGCCGAAAGTGATGTAGGCGCTGCCGTTGACATTGTCGGCGCCGGCGGCCTCGATGAAGGCCTTCTCGTAGCAACCGTCGGGCACCATGAACTTCTTGGTGGCGTTGGCGGTGTGCAGATCCTTGGCAATCTGGCCCGCGTTGTTCTGAGTGGTGCCGCCGAAATACACCAGGTCGGGCGCGGCGGCCTTGATCTTGGTGACCAGGGCCTTGTAGTTGGCGGCCTTGGGATCGATTCCCTCGCGGCCCAAAACTTCGATGCCGATCTCCTTGGCGCGCTTCTCGAAGACATCGGCGATGCCCTTTCCATAGAGCTCGCGATCGTCGAGGATGTAGACCTTCTTCACGCCCATGTCCTTGGCCCAGTCGGCGGCGACCACGCCCTGCAGATCATCCGTGGGCACCACGCGAAAATAATTCAGCTTGCCCGTGGGCCGGTAGATCTTGGGCTCATTGGCCTCGCCGGTGCCGGGCTTGGTCAGACCGGGATAGGTGTTGGCGGGGCTGATCATCACCAGGCCCGCCTTGTTCAGAACGGGCATGCTGATCTTGCTGGCGCCGGAGTTGAAGGTGCCGATGTAGCCGACCACGCTCTCATCGCGGGCCGCCTTGTTGGCGTTCTGGGCCTCGACCGCGGGATCCCAATTGCCGCGCTGCGGGCTGGCGTCGTCCATGTCCTCGTAGACGATCGTGTAGTCGCCGATTTTCCCATTCGCCTCTTCGATGGCCATGCGGATGCCGTTGACCATGGTCGAAGTCTGCGCGTTGGCGCTGCCGGTGCGGGGCAAGCTGGAGATGATCTTGAGGGTCTTCTCCTGCGCCGAGGCAGTGGTGGCGGAAAGGGCGAGAAGAAGGACGGCGACGGTGGTCTTGAGCATGGAGGTCTCCTGTTCGCGATTCAGTGGCGAAGTTTCATAATAGTCAAAGTTGAACCACCTCAACGCAGGGCGGCTTGCCTCGTTCGAACGGACCCGTCAACCAGCGGACTCCGCCCCGTCGCCAAGGCAAGGATCGCCTCCGCGGCCTCGACATCCGGCCTTTTGCCCTGGAATGCCGGCAGCAAGGCGCGCAGATCGTTGGCGGTTTCGCGCATCCGGGACTGGTCGGCCAGCAGCTCTTCCATGGCGGCGGTGATGGGACCCGATCGGCCGATGCAGGGCACGAACTCGGGAACCACGCGCTTGCCCGCGAGGATGTTGGGCAGCAGGCGGTTGGGCATCGAGAGCATCACGGTGCCGCCGATCACAGACAAGAGTCCCGTGCGATAGATGCCGACCATCGGCTTGGCCTGCCGCAGCAGGTCCATGCTCACGGTGCCGCTGACGCACAGCGCAATGTCGCTCCAGACGATCGCAGCGTCGAGCTTGCCGGAGATCAGCAGCACGCTCGAGGGCAAGGTCGGCACGCGCTCGCGCACCAGTCGGGCCAGTGCGTCGTTGGCAGTGACGATCAGCGCGATCGCGCGGCGGTGGTTGTGCTGGATGTCGGAAAAAACTTTCAGCAGCAGTGGCAGGTTGCGCTTCACTTCGCTGCTGCGGCTGCCAGGCAGCAGCAGAATCTTGGGCGATCCGGCGGGCAGTTCCTTGAACTGCTGCTCGATCTCGGTCTGGTCCAGCACGCGGTTGATCACCGGATGACCGATGAACTTCGCCGGGATCTGCCGCTTGCGGAACCACTCCTCCTCGAAAGGCAGCAGACAGAGGACTAGGTCCGTGCAACGGCGCAATTTCTTCAGGCGCCACGGCCCCCACGCCCAAAGCTGCGGCGCCACCAGGTGGCAGACGCGCACGCCGCGGGATTTCATGAACTTGGCGATGGCGAAGTTGGCCGCCGGGGAATCCACCGGCACATGCACATTGACCTTGCGGGCAATCGCCCAGAGGCGGACCGCGGCCTGGGTTTTCTTGACCGCAGATATTTTTGAGAGGGCTGAAAGCCCCATGGCTCCATCGTCGGCGGTGCGCTCGATCATCGTGGCCCCCGCCATTTCCATCTTGGGGCCGCCGCAGGCGACGATCTCGATCTGCGGCGCCATCTTCTTCAAGGCGGCGATCACCGGAGCGGCGTGCGCGTCGCCGGAGGGCTCGAACGCCGTGAAGAGCACGGTGGCCTGCGGAATGGGTTGCGCCGGGTTGGATTTCGATGCGCCCACGCCAAAACCATACCCGATTCACCATCTCGGGTATCCTTCGCCACCCCTCGCGGAACCACCCATGCTCAAAAGAACCCACACTTGCGGAGAACCTCGCGCCACGCTCGCCGGCAGCACCATCACGCTTTGCGGCTGGGTGAACACCTACCGCGACCAGGGCAAGGGCCTGGTGTTTCTGGATCTGCGCGACCGCGATGGACTCTGCCAGGTCGTCTGCGACCTCGAGGACGCGCCGCCCCATGTCGTCGCCGCCGCCCGCAACTTGCGCCGCGAGGATTGCATCGGCGTGCGCGGGCTGCTGCGCCTGCGCGGGGGCGAGCCCAACCGCAAGCTCGCCACCGGCGAGGTCGAGCTCCTGGCCGCCGAGATCGAGGTCTTCAACAAGGCGCAGGATCTGCCGATCCTGCCCGACGACCACGACGCGCCCAAGATCAACGAGGAGATCCGCCTCAAGTACCGCTATCTCGATCTGCGCCGCCCCTCGATGCAGAAGATCATCCGCCAGCGCCACCGCGTGCTGCAGTACACGCGGCAGTTCTTCGCCGGCCAGGGCTTCACCGAAATCGACACGCCGCTGCTGATCAAGAGCACGCCGGAAGGCGCCCGCGACTTTCTGGTGCCCTCGCGCATGCACGAGGGAGCCTGGTACGCGCTGCCGCAGAGCCCTCAGCTTTTCAAGCAGATCCTGATGGTCGCCGGATGCGACAAGTACATGCAGATCTGCCGCTGCCTGCGCGACGAGGATCCGCGCGCCGACCGCCAGGCGGAGTTCAGCCAGATCGATCTTGAGATGAGCTTCGTCGACCGCACCGATGTCATGGAAGTGATGGGCCGCTTCACCCAGGGTCTCTGGAAGGAGATGATGGGCGTGGATGTTCCGCCGATCACCAGCATGACCTACCTGGAGGCGATGAACCGCTACGGCAGCGACAAACCCGACACGCGCTTCGGCCTGGAGCTAATCGACATCGGGGCCGTGGCCGCCAAGTGCGGCTTCAAGGTCTTCGACGAGGCGCTGGCCAAGATGCGCCTGGGCCGACAGGGGTGCGTCAAGGCGATCGTGGTGCCCGCTTCGATGGGCCAGCTCACGCGCAAGTTGACCGACGGCTACGCGGAGTTCGTCAAGGGCTACAAGGCCGGCGGCGTGGCCGTGACCAAGGTCGCCGCCAACGGATCCTTCGAGACCGGCATCTCCAAGTTCGTCGAGCCCGTCGCCGCCGAGTTCAAGGCGGCGATCAACGCGCAGCCGGGCGACACCATTTTGATGGTCGCCGACCACTGGGACATCGCCACCAAGGCCGCGGGCGAGCTGCGCCTGAAGGTCGCCGCCGATCTCAAGGCGGTGCCTGAGGGCAAGTGGAATTTCCTGTGGGTGGTCGACTTCCCCATGTTTGACTGGGACGAGGAAGGCCAGCGCTGGGTCGCCATGCATCACCCCTTCACCAGCCCGAATCCCGATCAATTCGAGATGCTCGAGAGCGATCCCGGAGCCTGCGTCAGCGCCGGCTACGACCTGGTGCTCAACGGCAGCGAAATCGCCGGCGGCTCGATCCGCATCCACCGCACCGATGTGCAGGAGAAGGTCTTCAAGCTCATCGGCCTGACGCCGGAGGACGCTGATCGCAAGTTCGGCTTCCTGCTCAGCGCGCTGCGCCATGGAGCGCCGCCCCATGGCGGCATGGCGTACGGCCTCGATCGTCTGGTCATGCATATGTGCGGCACCGACAACATCCGCGATGTGATTGCCTTCCCCAAGACGCAGTCCGGCGCCGACCTGATGATCGACGCGCCCGGTCCCGTCGACGACGAGCAGCTCAAGGAGCTGCACGTGCGCCGCGCCGCGAATCTCAAGCCGGTCAGTTGATCAAGTTCGATTCGTGCCCTGGATGCCGCGATCCGGCTCCATGCGCAGAATTCAGTGCACGCCCTGGGAGGCGAGCCATCGCTCGCAGTCCAGCGCCGCGGCGCAGCCCATGCCCGCGGCGGTGATCGCCTGGCGGTAGTGCGGATCGGCGACGTCGCCCGCGGCGAAGACCCCCTCCACATTGGTGCGGCTGTCGCGATTGCGCAGCTTCACGTAGCCCAATTCGTCGAGCTCGACCGGGCTCCCCTGCAGGAACTTGGTGGCCGGCGAGTGGCCGATGGCCAGGAACAATCCCTTCACCGGCAAGGTCCGCTGCTTCTTGGTCCGCACATCTTCCAGCAGCACGGCCTCGATCTTCTCATCGCCCAGCACATCGGCGACCACGGTGAACCAGTGCATGGTGACCTTGGGACTGCCCAGCAGCCGCGCCTGCATCGCCTTGCTCGCCCGCAGCGAGTCGCGGCGCACGATCATGTGCACGTGTTTGGCGAACTTCAGCAGATAGCTCGCCTCCTCCATGGCGCTGTCCCCGCCGCCCACGACCGCCAGCTCCTGGTTGCGGTAGGCCGGCAGCGCGCCGTCGCACACCGCGCAGGCGCTCACGCCGCCGCCGCTGGTGGCCAGGCGCAGCTCGTTCTTGAGTCCGATCCAGTTGGCCGTGGCGCCGGTGGAAAGGATCACGCTGCTGGCCTTGATCGGCGCTCCTTCGCTCAACTCCAGCGTGAAGGGCCGCTTGGAAAAATCGCACTTGACCACGTCGGCCTCGGTCACCTTGGCGCCGAAGCGCTCCGCCTGCTTGCGGAACTTCTCCATCATCTCGGGTCCCTGGATTCCCTCGGGGAAGCCGGGGTAGTTCTCCACCTCGGTGGTCAGCATGAGCTGGCCGCCCGGAAGCACGGGCGCCGGATCGCTGCGCGGCACCCCGATGATGCAGCGCGGCGCCAGGTTGGCGCGGGCGGCGTAGATCGCGGCGGTCCAGCCGGCGGGGCCGCTGCCGATGATCGCCACATTGTCGACGTTGGACTCGCTCATCGAATTGATCTTTACTTCAGCACGCCGGCGCTGCGGGCCAGGAAACGTGGCGGCGGCCAGAGCACCACATCGCCGGTGCCGTCGGCGGGATCGTGCTGTTCGAAGCCGTCGTCTTCGTGATCAGGACCAACCGACCAGAGCACCGCGCCGCTGACCTGGACCTGGCCCCAAGGCGTGCCCAGCGGCTGATCCTTCTCCAGCACGCGATAGTTCAACCTTTCATAATCCTTCGAATAGGGGTCGAAGTTCATGCGCCGCATTCCGTAAATGGGAAACGCGTTGGCGAGGATCGACGGATACTGCTTGGAGCTGTCCAGGTAGAAGCCGCAGAGCGCCGCGCTCATGGCGGTGCCGTCGATCTCCGCAATCAGGCGCAAGCGCGCGTCGAAGACCTGCTGCAGATTCTCCACGAAGAGCGTGACCAGGGCGTACTTGCTTTGGTTGAGCTTGGAGAACTGCGTCGGCACGTCCAGGATCGGGTCGTAGAAGCGCATCCTCCAGCGCCGCCACCAATCGTCGTAGATCCCCGCCAGTTTTTCCATGCTCGCCTCGAGGCTGCCATGCACCTTGCCCAGCTCGCGCCATCTCGCCGAGGCCCCGAAGCGCGTCAGCGGCGAATTGATCGACTGCACGGCGCCGAACTTGTCCGCAAAGTACTGGTCATCCGGTTGCCCCGACGCGTTGAAGGCCTTGGGCATCGACTCGGTGAGAATGATCCGGTCGCCCTCGGGCAGCTCCAGACGCTTCAACCGCTCGTTGTCCCCCGGCTTGATGTAGGGATAGCCCTTGATCGCCATGCGCTGAAGCGTGGCCACCGGCAGCTGCTCCAGATTCGCCGCCATGTAGACGCGATTCGCCTCAAGGAGCCGCGACATGAGGTTCATGCCGGCCATTTTCTCCGCTTCCATCCGCTGCTCGCTCACCTGCCGCAGCACGCGCAGCATCGCCAGCGAAAGGTCGAAGGCCGGGTCAAACTTCTTGGCCTCCGCGTCCACATACATGGAGACCGCGGTGTAGGCCGTCAAGCCGCGCATCGCGTTGAGATAGGGCAGCGCCGCCTCGCCGGGCGCGGAGCCGGGCAGCGCCGCGATGCCTTTCGCCTTCCATTTCGGATCCAGGCCCTCTTCGCCATAGGGAATGCCCAGCACGAAGCAATTCTGCGCCTTCATGATCGCGTCGCGCAGGGCGGGATTGGCCGCGACCCATTTCTTCCACTCCGCGAAACCTTCCATGCCGGGCCAGATGTCCTCCGGTGACGGTGCAGTGGCGGAGGGCATGGGCGTGGCGGCGATCCACGCAGGGAAGAGAACATTGGCGCTGCGATTCTTCTCGCTCACACCTTTCCAGAACACGTTGAGTTCGTTCAGTGCGACGACGCCCTTGCTGGCCTCGAGCGCGCTCTTGGCCTTGGGAGCCGGTGCGGACTTCTCCTCAACGGGAGCTTCAGGGGGAGTCTTGGCGTCGGGCGGTGCCGGCTTCTCGGCGGGCGCGTCGGGCGGACTCTTGGCCGGATTGGCCGGCGTACTTTGGGCCAGGACCGGTGCATTCAACGAAAGTGCCAGAAGAAGTGCGATTCGAATGTGCATGGGGTGGTCTCGAATGGGAAGAGCGGAAATCATAGCCAACTGCTGGCGGTCAGGCCGCTGGTCGCTAAACTTGCCGCCCTTGGCTTTGTTGCGGATGGGCGGCATTCATGTGGGTGCCCCGTCGTGCGGCGGCCGGGAACGAGGAGCGCGTCATGATCGTCGGAGTCCCATCTGAAGTGAAGCCTGATGAGTATCGAGTCGGCATGCGCCCGGTGGGCGCCGAGGTTCTGGTCCGCGAGGGACACACCGTGTTCGTGCAGGCGGGGGCGGGCCTGGGCAGCGGCTTCTCCGACGACCTCTATGTCAGCGCCGGGGCCACCATCTGCAAGACCGCCGAGGATGTCTGGGCCAAGTCCGATCTGATCGTCAAGGTGAAGGAGCCGCAGCCCGCGGAGATCGCCAGGATCAAGCCGGGACAGACGCTCTTCACCTATTTCCACTTCGCCGCTGACCGCAACCTCACCATCGGCTGCCTCGAGCGCAAATGCGTCGCCTGCGCCTACGAGACGTTGACCAACGACCAGGACAAGCTTCCGCTGCTGACTCCGATGAGCGAGATCGCCGGCAAGCTCTCGATTCAGGAAGGCGCCAAGTATCTGGAGCGCCCCTTCGGCGGGCGCGGCGTGCTGCTGGGCGGCGTCCCCGGCGTGGAGCCCGGACGCGTGCTCATCATCGGCGCCGGTGACGTCGGCACTTGCGCAGCGCGAATGGCCGCAGGACTGGGCGCCAACGTCGCGCTGCTGGACATCAACATCGACCGCCTGCGCTATCTGGACGAGGTGCTGCCGGAAAATGTGCAGACCATCTACAGCGATCCGCAGGCGATCCGCGAGCGCATCGCGTGGGCAGATCTGATCATCGGCGCCGTCCTGGTGCCGGGAGCCAAGGCGCCGCACCTGATCCGCCGCGAAGATCTCAAGCACATCCGGCCGGGCTCGGTGATCGTGGATGTCGCCATCGACCAGGGCGGCTGCGTGGAGACCGCCCGCGTGACCACCCACCGCAATCCCACCTATGAGATCGACGGCGTCGTGCATTACTGCGTCGGCAACATGCCCGGCGCGGTCGCCCGCACCAGCACCATCGCTCTGACCAATGTCACGCTGCCCTGGGTTCAGAAGCTGGCCAAGCATGGCGCGCATCAGTTGGCGAAGATGGACCACCACTTCTCCAACTGCATCAACATGGACAATGGCAAGCTGACCAACCGTCCGGTCGCCGAGGCCCACCAACTTGATTTCGCCGGTGCCGCAGCGTGAGCCCGGACGCCGCTGATCGGCGCGGAGCCACTTCACCCGAAGCGCGCCGATGAAAAAAACGAGCGCCCATCCGCTGCCCTGTCCCGCCAAGTGCAACGTCTTCATCGCCGGATCGGGCGGACGCGAGCACGCCCTGGCGTGGAAGCTGAAGCAGAGTCCGCGCTTGGGGAAATTATGGGTGGACCCCAAGGCCAACGCCGGATTGCGCCAGCTCGGCGAGGTCTGTCCGCAGAGCCTGGATCCGAAGAACAAGTTTCACTTCCGCCGCTTCCTTGAGAAGGAATCCATCCACCTTGTGGTGGTCGGCCCCGAGGCTCTGCTCGCTGCAGGCTTCGCCGACGAATACCACGATCCGCCCAACCGCCTGGTCTTCGGCCCCACCAAGGCCGCCTCCAAGTTGGAGTGGGACAAGGCGTGGTGCAAGCAGGTGCTGCGCTCCGCCGGCGTGGTGATGGCGGAGGGCAAATCATTCACGCAGCTCGATGCAGCGCTGAACTACATCCGCAGCCGCGAGGATCCCGTGGTGGTGAAGGCGACGGGCCTCTGCGCCGGCAAGGGAGTCACCGTCTGCAACAACAAGGATGAGGCCATCGCCGCGGCGACCGCGGCGCTCGAGTCAAAGGTCCACGGAGAGGCCGGCGCCACCATCGTCATTGAAGAGCGCCTGCACGGACAGGAGATCAGTGTGCTGGCGCTGGTGGATGGAAAAACCATCTGGATGCTCGACGCCTGCCAGGACCACAAGCAAGTCGGCGAGGGCGACCTCGGCCCCAACACCGGCGGCATGGGCGCCTACTCGCCCACTCCACTGGCCACCGACGCCGTGCTGCGCACGCTGGAGCGCGACGTCTTCGTGCCCACGCTCGACGCGCTGCGCCGCGAGGAGATCGAGTTCCGCGGAGTGCTCTTCGCGGGCATCATCCTGACCCACGCCGGACCAAAGGTGCTTGAGTTCAATTGCCGCTTCGGCGATCCCGAAACGCAATCCCTGATGGCGCGATGGCGCGGCGACCTGCTCGAGGCGCTCTGGCTCACGTCGTCGGGTCAGCTGGACCAGGCGGACATCTCCTTCGAGCGCGGATCAAGCTGCTGCGTGGTGGTCTGCGCCGAGGGCTATCCGGGCAAGCCGCGCACCGGCGACCCGATTGCCGGCATCGACGAGGCCGAGCAGATGGGTTCCGCCGATCAGAAAGTCGTCTGCTTCCATGCCTCGACGGCGCCGGGAAACTCAGGCATGCCGATGACCTCGGGCGGCCGCGTGATCGGCGTGACCGCGGTGGCCGCCGATCTGGTCCAGGCAAGCCGGCTGGCCACGCAAGCCGCGGCCCGCATTCGCTTTGAGGGAGCCTTTTTCCGCCGCGACATCGGCGGCCGGGTCCTCGAGCCCTCCTCCAGGCCCGTCGGCAAGCCCGTTCCGTGAGCCGCGCTTCGGCCTGCGAATCGCCTCCCAAATCTCAATATGGCCCGCCGGATGTTGAAATTCCTTGAGGAATCCGGAACTCCCGGCTAATCTCGGACGGATCATTGACCGTTGATCGGTGTGCCCGCGTTGTTTTGACCGCAAGATGTTGTAGACCCTCTCGGAGACCCTCTTAAAATGTTCCGTCTGTCAAGTTCATTCGCCGTCTTCGTGCTGGTCGTTCTCTTCGCAGTCTCATCGCAGCAAGCCTCGGGCATCGGCGCGTCGGCCTCGACGACGACCGTGTCGAAGAGCCCGACTACAAGTTCAACAACGAGTTCCAGCAAGGGCATCGACCTGGTGAGCCCCGCCGACCAGGCTTCGAAGCGTCCTTCGATCGGAACGACCTCAGATCAATCCTCGACGGAAACCGACTCCGACCTGAAGCCGCGCGTGCTGGCCGACAAGAGCCGGACCACCGGGCCGAATTCCATGGATGCGGTTCTTTCACAGGGCGGACCCAACCGCGGCATCCGCTCCGGCCGCATCGTGGTCAAGTTCCTCGATGAGCTCAAGGTCCGATGCAATCCCAATTCCGCCGGCGGCAAGCTCACCACAGCTTCGATGCGCGCGCCAAAGAAACCAAATGGTGTCATCGGCCAGGAAACTCAGATCTCCGAGGCTCTCGCGCTCGTCGATCGATTCGGTGGAAAAGTCGAGCAGGCCATCCACAAGACCACCGCGCAGCTCAGCGCGCTGGAGCAGCGCGCCGCCGCACGCACCGGCACCAAGCAGCCTGATCTGGCGGGATACATCTTCCTTACCGTCGATCCCTCGGCGCTGACTGCGGCCGCCGAAGCCTTCAATGACCTCGACTGCGTTGAATTCGCCCAGGTCGATTACCTGCCCATTCCCGCGCAGAGCGGCTGCCCCGACAAGGATCTGAGCCTGCAAAAGGGAATCTCCAGCGAAGGCGCGGACATCGGCATCAATTGCCAGACCATCACCGATTCCGGAGGCGCCACCATCGCCTGCACTCCTCCCGGACCGATCTTCGTCTTCGGCGACGCCACCGTTTTCCCACCCGTCGCTTTGAGTTTCATCGCCTTCAGCGCCTCCGGCGGTGCTGGCGCCATCTCCTGCAACCGTCCTTCGCGATGGGCAGGCTACAACCCGGTGATCCTTTCCGATCCGGCTTGCACCTCGTACACGCCTGCGGCTTCCACTCCGCTCACCTGGGACTGCACGCCCAACTGCAACCTGGGCAGCGGCACCGCGGGTCGCTGCGTGAATCCGCCCACCGGATTCACCTCGACCTCGGACTGTCAGTACGGCTGCCGTGACAACGCCTGCGCGACCTATCTCACGACCACGCTTGGATTCACGCTCTGCGCCGATCAGACCCAGGCCAACGGCTGGGACGCCACTTGCGCAACGCTGGCCAACATCTACTGCCCGCAGCTCAATGCCTCCACCCCGTACAACGGCATCACCGTGGGCCCCGGCATGCAGCAGACCGATCTGGCGAGCATGTTCTGCTTTGTCACCAATCCCGCCCTGCCGCCCTCAAGTTCCACCTATGCCTTCGACGACTCCGTGAGCTACGACGCTTGCTTCACGCTCCGCGGCCCTGCGGCCCCGGGATTCGTCGGCACCGCCGGCATCCTGAAGTACACCGACATCGGCACGGGCGACGGCATCCGACCCTGGGGCTTTTCCGGTGCGGCGTCGCTCTTCCCCTACCCCTTCCTGACGGTGGGCGCGCCGGCCGTGGCCTATCCCACGCCATCCTGCGACGCGATCTCGGCTGCAACCGCCACCCAGTTCATGGAAGGCGGCGTCATCAATCCGCTGAATCCTGGTGACTCAGCCAACGCTGCACTTGCCGAATACGACAATGCCTTCAAATCGGCGCCCTTCACCTTCTCGCACGACTGCTTCACGGTCGCCGACTCGATTCCCGGCTGCTACACCACTCCATGCTGCGTCTTCGTCTGCGTGAACGATCCCTCCTGCTGCGCCTTTGGCTGGGATGCCTCCTGCGTGGCGACGGCAAACACCAATCCAGCGCTGTGCCAATCAGGAGCGATCAACACCCTGGCCTGGGCACCTCCGCCACCGGCTCCGGGCGTTCCGAGCTTCGATGCGGTCCCCGTCGGTGCCGGTCCGGTCTTCTTCCGGGCCCGCAACCTAGGACTCTTCCGCACCAGGCTTCCCAACGTGGTCACCACGTCGGAATATGTCGGACAGATCCAAGCGATCGCGACCGCCTCGCTAACCACCGCCACTCCGGGCATCGTGCCGCTTTCGGCGATCACCGCGCAATCCAACGCCGCGTCGATTCCGCTGGGACTGGACGAGACCTACGCCTTCATCAACAGCGGATTCTCCGGCGGCGGCATCGATGTCCAGGGCATGGTGGACTTCTCCACCGGCATTGGCTTCGGCGGCACCAGCGTGCTGGGCAACCTGACTCAAGTCGGAGTGATCGACTACTCGGCGATCGTCGACCATGTGGATCTGCTTGGCCAGGTCACCGTTGAACCCGGCCAGACCATCGTTGTGCCCGCAGCGGGAACCTCCTCGCTCATCGATCCCGACCACGGCACCGCCATTCTTGGAATTCTGGTCGCGGCCGACAACGGCTTTGGCATCACCGGACTGCTGCCGCTCTCGCAGGCGATCTTCTTCCCTGCCGTCACCCTGGCCCAGGGCGGCCGCGTGGCGACCGCGATGGTCTCTGCAGGCGAGACCCTGGTGGACGGCGATGTGCTCTGCATTCCGCTTGAGTACGGCGCGGGTTTCACTCTCGCCAGCGATACCTTCATCAGCCAGCTCTTCGGCGTCGTCGACGGGCTTGGCACCACCATCGTGATTCCGGCCGGCAATGGCGGCTTCTCCGTGCAGACCCCCACCACCCCACCGATCGCGATCACGGTCGGTTCCTGCTGGCCGGGTCTGCAGACACCGGTTCCCTACGGCGCCAACAACAACCTTCTCACCCCCAACTCCGTCCCCTATCCCGGCAATGGCTACTGCCGATACCGCTCGAGCAATTGGTCGGAGAACATCGGCAACGGCGGCGTCGACTGCGCCGGATGGGGCGTGGGCATCTGCACCCTGGGTGCGGGCACACTTTTCAACGACGGCACCCGCCTGCAGACCTATCAGGCGAACTTTGGCGCGACCAGCGGCGCCTGCGCCATGATCGCGGGCCTGATCGGCGCGTTGAACGGATTCTCCGAAGAGGCCTTCGGCGGCAGCATCGGCACGCCGCGCATCCGTAACATCCTCAACAACGTCGCCACCGACAGCCAGGGCAATCCCACCGGCGGATTCCTTGGAAGCGTGAACACGCAGTGCCTTTACCCGCAGGGACAAGACCTGCCTTCGACAATCGTCGACATCCCTGCAGTTGTCGCCAATGGCGACATCCTGCCGGCCGGACAGGGCACCAACCACAATGTGGGCGGCTTCCCCAAGGCGCAGACCTGCCTCTCCCTGGTGCTCGCCAACGAGTCCTATCCGGGCGGAACGCCCTACGCCATCGAGGTGATCACCGGAACCAACGTCATCGGCAACAAGTTCTCGGTGGGAACGCTCAACAACAAATTCCTGCAGATCCAGGCCCAGCAAAAGGGCCGCGGCTCGCGCGGGTCGGGCTACGGACCGCCGGTCCAGTATGTCTCCATGGGACTGGCCACCGACGTCCAGGTGCGCTCCGTGCTGCAGGTCGCCTCGAACGACCTGGTCAACGATGTCCTCTTCCAGGGCTACGGCATGGTGACCGGCGGCGGTGCGAGCCAGGCGCTCGGCATTGTCTACGCCTACAACCGCCAGGCGAATCGCTGGGTCTATCTCAACTTCGGATTCCTCAACGGAGCCGTGCCGGCGCAGGGAGCGCCCAACGTCTCCGGAGCTCTTTCGGCCACCGGCTACAACGCGCAGGATTTCATTGTGACCCAGGGCGCGGAGCGCGTCGTCTACGCCCGCTTCCTCACCTTCGGCTTCGGCGTGGTCGGCCCCTACAAGGCCTTCTGGGATCAGCTGTTCATTCAGATGAATCCACCGATCATCTTCCCCTGACCGGCGCGAACTCGAAAGGACAGAGCGGGATTCGAACCCGCGGTACAAGAATTACCCTGTACACCGGTTTAGCAAACCAGCGCCTTCAGCCACTCGGCCATCTGTCCAAGGCACTCAATCGTGAGGCAGCAGTGTAGCGAGGTTCCACACCTGCGGACCGAGTTTCCAATGGGCCCAAGTGGCTCGCTCCGCTTGGCCCGCGGGCAAATGCGATAGGCTTCCACGCCAATGACCTCCCAACTGGTTCTCTGCCTGGCGGACGCGGCGATGCATGAAAGTACCTGGGACTGGATCCTGAGGGAGTTTCCGCGGCTCTTCACACAACTCGATGTTTTCCTGACCGATCTGGTCCGGGATTTCGGCGTCTGGACCTACCTGATCCTCTTCCTCATCATCTTCTGCGAGACCGGGCTGGTGGTGATGCCATTCCTTCCCGGCGACTCGCTGCTCTTTGCCGCCGGAGCCGTCTGCGCCGTTGAGCACTCCCCCGTGCAGGCGGGCTGGATGGCGCTGGTCCTGTTTTGCGCGGCCGTTCTGGGCGACTCGGTCAACTACGGGGTTGGCCGCCTCGTCGGTCCCGCGGCCTTCGATCGGAAGATCCGCTTCCTCAATCCGAAGAACCTGGAGCGGACCCGGGAATTTTTCCGCCGTCACGGCGGCAAGGCCATCATTCTGGCCCGCTTCGCGCCGATCATCCGCACCTGCACTCCCTTCGTCGCCGGCGTGGGCAGCATGAACTACCGGCGCTTCCTGGCCATGAGCGTGCTGGGCAGCGTGCTTTGGATCGGGCTCTTCGTCTTCGCCGGGTGGGGCTTCGGCAATCTCCCTTTCATCAAGGCCAACTTCAGCAAAGTGGTGCTGACGATCATCCTGATCAGCCTGCTGCCGATCGCGCTGGAGTGGTGGAAGATCCGGCGCACGAAGGCGGTGCGCAAAACATGATTCTGGCGAACCACGAACATGTCTTTCCGATCGCGAACTATTCGGGTTTCATGTCCTTGTTTTTCCTGGGCATCGCCGCGCTGCTGACGCTCGACTTGGGAATTCTTCACCGCTCGACCAAGGTGATCCACTGGAAGTCCGCGCTCAAAAGCGTGATTGGCTGGACCGTCCTCGCGCTGCTGTTCAATGTGTTTTTCTGGTGGCTCTGCAAGGGATGGCTCGCAGCCGACCCCTCGGTGCTGGCCGGCAGCGAGTACGCCGCCAAAGACGGATCCTATTCCGCCGCCGGCGCAGCCAATCAAATCGGACTGCAGTGGCTGGCCAGCTACATCATCGAACTCTCGCTGAGCGTCGACAATCTTTTCGTCTTCGTCATCATCTTCCGCCACTTCACCGTCCCGGCCGGGCTGCAATACCGCGTCCTTTTCTGGGGCATTCTCGGGGCGGTCGCCCTGCGCATTTTGTTCATCACCGCCGGCATCGAACTGATCCATCGCTTCGAATGGCTGGCATCCATCTTGGGTGCCTTCCTGATGCTCACCGGCGTGAAGTTGATCGTGAAGTCTTCACAGGAAGACCACACCGATCCATCGAAAAGCGTCGGGTACAAATTGCTGCGCCGGATGATGCCGCTGACCAACGAGTTTCATGGATCCTTGTTTTTCATCCGAAGAAACCGCCGCTGGGTCGCCACGCCGCTCTTCGCGGCGCTGGTGGTCATCGACATCACCGACATCATCTTTGCGGTGGACAGCGTGCCGGCGGTGCTGGCCATCACCAAGGAGCCGATCATCGCCATTACTTCGAACATCGCGGCCATCCTCGGGCTCCGGGCCATGTATTTCCTGCTGGCCAACGCGGTCGATCGCTTCCATCTCTTGAAACCCGCCTTGGGATTGGTGCTTGCGTTCGTCGGCCTGAAGATGGTCTGGTCGTGGTGGTTCGCCACCTCGCTCCTGGCCATCCACTGGAGCCTGGCGATCGTGCTTGGAATCATTGTCCTTGGCGCGGTCGGCAGCCTCGCCTTTCCGCCGAAAATCAAGGACGCCGCGCCGCCGCTCTAGCCCGCGCTTTGCCTCGTTACACTCGGATCCATGCGCGTCCATGAATTTCAAGCCCGGGAGTTGCTGGCTCATGCGGGCGTGCAGGTTCCCGGCGGTGGCGTCGCGACCAGCGTGGAGGAGGCCGTCGAGGCGGGAAAGAAGATTTTTTCCGCGGGCAACTCCATCGCCGTGGTGAAGGCGCAGGTGCACGCGGGCGGCCGCGGCAAGGCGGGTTTCGTCAAGGTCTGCAAGAGCGCCGAGGAGGTCAAGACCGCCGCGTCGTTCATGCTGAGCCACCGGATGAAGAGCCCGCAGACTCCGCCCGAGGGCCTGGAAGTGCGCCGCCTGCTGGTGGCCGCCGGCGTGGACATCAAGAAGGAGTTCTATGTGGCGGTGCTGACCGACCGGGCCAGCCGCCGCAACATGCTCATCGCCAGCGCCGAGGGTGGCGTGGAGATCGAGCACGTCGCCGCAACGCGGCCCGAGGCGATCCTGAAGCAGCCGCTTGATCCCCACGCAGGGCTGCATCCCTACATGGCGCGAAAGATGGCCTTCCGTCTGGGCTTCACCGGCAAGGCGGTGAACCAGGCCGCCGACGCCCTGCTGCGACTGGCCGCAGTCTTCCTGCAGAAGGACGCCACGATGGCGGAGATCAATCCGCTGGTGCTCACACTGCCCGACGCGAAAAATCCCGACGGCCGCGTGATGGCCATCGACGCCAAGTTCACCTTCGACGACAACGCGCTCTTCCGCCACGACGCCATCGCGGCGCTCTTCGACGCGCAGGAGGAGAATCCCGCCGAGATCAAGGCCAACGAAATCGGCCTCAGCTATGTCGCTCTCGAAGGCTCCATCGGCTGCCTGGTCAACGGCGCCGGCCTGGCGATGAGCACGATGGACCTGATCAAGCTGCACGGCGGCGAGCCCGCCAACTTCCTCGACGTCGGCGGCAGCGCCAGCGAGGAGGCCGTCACCGAGGCCTTCCGCATCATCGTCTCCGATCCGCGGGTCAAGGGCATCCTGGTGAACATTTTCGGCGGCATCATGCAGTGCGACCGCATCGCCCGGGCGATCATCGCGGCGGCCAAGACCGTGGGCTTCAAGGTGCCGCTGGTGGTGCGACTGGAAGGCACCAACGTGGTCGAGGCGCGGAAGCTGCTCGTGGCGGCGAAGTCGGAGATCCCGACCATGCAGGCCGCCACCGACCTGACCGACGCCGCCCGCAAGATCGTGGCGGCGACCAAGTAAGCCGCAGGAGCCGCCCGTGCTTGTTCTCTTCGACATCGACGGCACATTGCTCAAGAGCGAGCATGTCGGCATCCACGCCATGCTCGATGCCTTCAACGAGCTGCACCGCGAGAAGACCTTCTCCTTCGAGGGGGTTGAGATCGCCGGCCGCCTGGACACGCTGATCTGGCGCGACATGGTGGGCCGCCACGAGATCGCCGGCGACGCCGCCTCGCACGATCTCTTCCGCGAGACCTACCGCCGCAAGCTGGCCGGCCGCCTGAAGGAGAACAACACGGTGCTGGCCCTGGAAGGCGTGGCCGAGATCGTCGAGCGCCTTTCGCGCGAGCCCAATGTGGAGCTGGGTCTGCTCACGGGCAACTATCCCGCGACCGGCCGGCTCAAGGTGGAGTACGCCGGACTGAGCCCCGACCTCTTCACCGTGAACGCCTTCGCCGGCGAGGGCGAGACGCGCCGCGAACTGCCGCCGGTCGCGCTGCGGCGCTACCGCGAGAAGCACGGCCGCGACATCGAACGCGAGCGCGTCATCATCATCGGCGACACGCCGCACGATGTCGACTGCGCCCATCACAACGGCTGCCTCTGCCTGGCGGTCGCCACCGGACAGTTTTCGGTGGCCGAGCTGCAGGCCTGCAAGGCCGATCACGTCGTCGCCTCGCTCAGCCCCGTCGAGCCGGTGGTGCAGTGGCTGCTGAAGCACCGGCGTTAGGGCTTTCATACACTGCCGTGCCCATGACGGATTCGTTCCACAACGTCTGCCGCGACTTTTACGTCAATCAGAAATTGACCCTGAAGATGGACCTGCCCTGGGGTCGCGAGTCCGTGCTCGAACTCTTCGACCGGCTCAAGGCCAGCATGCCCGCGCTGCAGGATCTGCGCCGCTACGAGCACGAGATTTCCCTGGAGAGCGCCGAGGACGAGCAGCGCAACTATTCCTGGGTGGCCCTGCGCCAGACCAGCCTGCGCAGCGGCTCGGTGAATCCCGCGGACCTGGGCGAGGCCTATCGGCTGCATCGACTGGTGCTGGAGACGGCCCCCTGGTTCCTCTCGATCCGGCCGCTGGACATCGACCACCTGGAGCTGGTCTTCGGCTTCGACTTCGAGGCCGAGGGCAACCGCGACGCGATCATCTTCGACGCCCTGCTGACGGAGAGCCCGCTGGGCGGACTCATCGAGAAGGGACGCGACGAGCCGACGGACATCCAGCCCTTCATCGGCCTGTCGCTGGACCAGGAGGAGGGCGTGCAGGCCTTCGTGGAGATCAAGAGCCGCACCAAGGGACTCGACGTGACGCCGCTGCGTTTTCCCAGCGAGCCGATCAGCGTTTTTCTGACGGTGCGCCGCACCGCGCCGATCGCCCGGCTGGAGGACCTGCCCGCAGCCATGGCGGCGCTTGCCGGCCACGCCGAGCGCCTGGCCGAGGAGCGCGTGATTCCAAGCGTGCTGGTGCCGATCCGCAATGCCATCCTGAGCCGGTAAAAAACAAGCGCGCCCTGCGGCGCGCCTGATGCATATCTGAATTTTGAGAATTACTTCGAGGTCTGCTCGAGGTACTTCTGCACGCTGCGGATGTCCGGAGCCAGTTGATTGCTGTACGAAATCGTGAAGGAGGCGCCCTTCTTGACCACCACCACGCGGCTCGCCGTCTTGCGGGCGATCCAGGTGCGGCCGCCGCGCTGCTGATGTCGGTTGTCGGTCTTGGCGCGCTTCTTGGCGAGCTTGGTCAGGGCCTTCTGCACCCGATCCTCCATCCGCATGAGGCGGAAGATGGTCTTGCGCGAGCTCTCGGAGGCGGGGATCTTGATCACCTTGAAAGTCACCTTGGCACCTGGCTTGATGGAAAGCGGCGCTGCAGTCTTGGTCGAGGCGGCGGATCCGGTTTTCTTCGCTGCGGTGGTTGCGGTTTTCTTCGCTGCGGTGGTTCCGGTTTTGGTTGATGCGTGAGGGGCGGCCATGGTGTCTCCTGAATGCCGCGGAATGCGGCGAGCCGCAAAATGTAGCCAAAATCACCGGTTTCGCCAAGTGCTCCGAATCATTGGGGAATCGAGGCCTCGGCCTCCTTCCACAGCTTCAGAAGGGCCTGGGTGCCGTGGGCGCCATGGCCAAGCTCGTTCAGCCGGCTGTAAAGCCGCTCCGAGAGCACCAGTCCCGGCAACGTCAGCCCCAGTTCCTTGCAGGTTTCCACGGCAATTTTCAGGTCCTTGGCCAGATAGGCCAGGGAAAATCCGGAGTCCCAGTCGTCCCGGAGCATGCGCGGCACCAGATTCGTGAGGGTCCAGGAGCTCGCGGCTCCCCCACCGACGCTCTCGAGCATTTTCCAGGAATCCAGCCCGGTCTCCCGGCTCAGGGTCAATGCCTCGGCGGCAGCGACCATGTTGGCGCCGACCAGCAGCTGGTTGACCACCTTGCAGAGTTGGCCGCTGCCCACCTCGCCATGATGCACGATGGTCTTGCCCATGCGCTCGAAGCAGGCCATCACCTCGGAGAGCGCCCATGCCTCGCCGCCGACCATGATCGACAGGGTGCCGTTGCGGGCGCCAAGGTCTCCGCCCGAGACCGGCGCATCGAGGTAGCTGACGCCCCTGCTCTTGGCGACCGCGGCGATTTTCTTGTCGAGCATCGGCGAACTGGTGGCCATGTTGACCGCGATCCGCGGAGGCGACTTCGCGCCGAGCACCCCTTGGTCACCCAGGAAAACTTCCTCCACTTCGGAGGGCATGCCGACCATGGCAAAGACGAATTCGCCGTGCTCCGCGGCCTCCCGGCTCGAGTCCGCCCACTTCGCCCCACGGGCCAGCAGCCCCTCGGCGCGGGATTTCGTGCGGGTGTGGACTGTCACGGGATGTCCCGCTTCCAGCAGGTGCCCCGCCATCGAAGCCCCCATAATTCCCATTCCAATCCAGGCAATCGGCGCGGCTGATGCAGTCATAAGCCCGAAATGTAGCGTCGATTGCGCCCGTCACACGACTGAAAAATTCTTCCGTAGTCGTCCTCATGGAGGACGCGGGAAGCGGAGGAAATGTCACAATGAACGGGACGAACCCCATCAAACGACCCGCCGTAGGCCGCGGACATCACAACGAGGAACCCCACATGACGCAAACCAACAATGCCGACATTCAGGAACTTGAACGACAGGTCGCCATCGCCGCCAAACCCTTTCAGGCGCTGGTCGCCGAGATGCAGCGCGTGGTGGTGGGACAGCACGACCTGCTCGAGGGGCTGGTGCTTGGCCTCCTGGGCAACGGACACATTCTGATCGAGGGCGTGCCGGGACTGGCCAAGACCACCGCGGTGAGCACGCTGGCCAAGGCGATCCAGACCGATTTCCAGCGCATCCAGTTCACGCCCGACCTTTTGCCCGCCGACTTGATCGGAACGTTGATCTACAGGGCCAACACCGGCGACTTCGTGGTGAAGAAGGGGCCGATCTTCTCCAACATCATTCTGGCCGACGAGATCAACCGCGCGCCGGCCAAGGTGCAGAGCGCGCTGCTCGAGGCGATGCAGGAGCGGCAGGTCACCATCGGCAGCGAGACTTTCCCGATGGCCGATCCCTTCCTGGTGCTGGCCACGCAGAATCCCATCGAGCAGGAAGGCACCTACAGCCTGCCCGAGGCGCAGGTCGACCGCTTCATGCTGAAGCTGGTGGTGAAGTACCCCAGCCCCAAGGAGGAGCGGCAGATCCTGGATCGCATGGCCCAGACTTCGGTTGCGCTGGCGATCCGCCCCGTGCTGCGCCCCGAGGACATCGCCAACGCGCGCTCGATCGTGGACAACATTTTCATCGACGAGCGGATCAAGGACTACATCGTCAATCTGGTGGTGGCGACGCGCGACCCCGGGGAGTTCAAGATTCCGGTGAAGGACCTCATTCAATATGGGGCCAGCCCCCGCGCCACGATCGCGCTGACCATCGCCAGCCGGGCCAAGGCTTTCCTGGACGGCCGCGGCTACGTCACGCCGCAGGACGTCAAGGATGTGGCACTGATCGTGCTGCGCCACCGCATCGGGCTGAGCTACGAGGCCGAGGCGCTTGAGAAAAGCAGCGACGACATCGTGAAGATGCTCCTTGAGCATGTTCCGGTTCCATGAGGCGTCGGGCCGCGAGGGGCGAACCATGAACGCATCCGAACTCATCCGCAAGGTGCGCCGCATCCAGATTCGGACCAGCCGCATCACCAGCGAGGCCCTCTCGGGCAACTACCACTCCGCCTTCCGCGGCCGCGGCATCGAGTTCGAGAAGGTGCGCCCCTACATCGTCGGCGACGACATCCGCTCGATCGACTGGAACGTCAGCGCGCGGGTGGGCAGCCCGCACGTCAAGATCTTCCGCGAGGAGCGCGAGCTGCTGGTGATGCTGGCGGTCGACCTCTCCGCCAGCCAGGACTTCGGCACGCGGGGTTCGCTCAAGCGCGAGCTGGTCGCCGAGATCGCCGCCACCATCGCCTTCAGCGCCATCCGCAATGGAGACACCGTCGGCCTGATGGCCTTCACCGACCGCATCGAGCGTTTCGTCCCGCCGCGCAAGGGAACGCGCCACGTGCTGCGGATCGTGCGTGAACTGCTCGCCCTGGAGGCCAAGGGCAAGGGGACGCGGATCGCCGGCGCCATGGACGAGGTGCTGGGAATCGTGCGCAAGCGCAGCGTGCTTTTCGTCATCAGCGACTTCCAGGATTCGGGCTGGGAGCGCTCGATGGCCATTGCGCGGCAGCGCCACGACTGCATCCCGGTGGTGGTCTCCGACCGCAGCGAGCAGACCCTGCCCAAGGCGGGATTGATCGAGTTGGAGGATCCCGAGAGCGGCGAGCGCTTCCTGATCGATACCTCCGACCGCGGCGTGCGGGCGCGCTTCGCCAGTCTGGCCGCGGAGGAGCGCCTCAAGTTGCAGCAGACCTTCCGCCGTCTGAAGATGGACCCGGTCGAGGTCGAGACCGGCGGCGACTTCGTGCGGCCGCTCACCGAAGTTTTCCGTCGGCGCGAATCGCGGAGGTCCCGATGAGACTTCGCGGCGCCGCGATCCTGACGGCACTTTCGCTCGCCCTGGCGGCATGCCGAGGAAGCGATGAGTCGACCGCGGCCAAGCCCCGAAGCGTGGAGGCGACCGCGGCGGGCGCGACCATCCATGTCTCCACTCCGGACAGCGAGATCCGCGCCGGCGAACCGGTGAAGGTTGTGATTGCGGTGGATCGCGGCGCGGACCAGAGCGTGACGCTGCCCAACTATGCCAAGAAACTCGGCGAATTCGAGGTTCGCGCCAGCGATCCCCTGCCCCGGGATCCCGCCTTTCCCGACCGGGTCGCGGAGCAGCTGACGCTGGTCACCTTCGAAAGCGGCGAGCTCGAAGTGCCGCCCCTGGAAGTTTCGATCCGCGACGCCCAGGGCAAGGAGACTCCTCTCAAGAGTCCGGCGCTTCCCATCGCCGTGCAGTCGCGGCTGGTCGGCGAGTTCAATCCCACCACCTTCCGCGACATCAAGGGTGCGGTCGATGTTCCATTGGAGGCGCAGTGGCCCTGGATCGCCGGCGCGTTCGCGCTGGCGGCGATCTTCGCGATCGGGTTCTGGCGATGGTGGTTCCACAGGCCCGCCGCGCCGGTCGTGGTCGAGTCCCCGCATGAGCGAGCCCTGCGCGAATTGGACGAGCTCGCCGCGCGGCAGCTGCCGCAGCGCGGCATGGTGCTGGACTTCTATGTGCTGCTCTCGGACGCGGTGCGCCACTACGTGGAGGGCCGCTTCGGCATCCGCGCGCCGGAGCAGACCACCAAGGAATTCCTCGCCGTCGCCCGGCATCATCCGCATATCGGCGAAGATCATCAGCGCCTGCTCGCCTCGTTCCTGCGCGCCGCCGATCTGGTGAAGTACGCGGCGCAGCGGCCCGGTCCCGGCGAATGCGATCGCGGCCTCGACGCGGCGCGGGGATTCGTCAAGGAATCCGCACCCGCCCCGGTGAGCACAGCGAGCCCGGACTCGATCTCCGGCAGCGCAGCGCAGGGGGTCCGCACATGAGCCACTTCCAGTTGAACGAGGCGTGGATGCTGCTGCTCCTGCCGCTGGCGCTGGCGGCCTTCTGGCGCCTCTGGCGGCGCCGCAGCCAGCCTGCGATGACCTTCAGTGTCGTCGCCCGGGCGAAGGCTGCGGGAGCGGGTTACGCGGCCCGGTTGCGCTGGCTGCCCAGCGCCTTGCGGGCGCTGGTGCTCGGGCTGCTGGTGCTCTGCATCGCGCGTCCGGTGCGCATCAACGAGCAGACCTCCACGCTGACCGACGGCGTGGCCATCGAGCTGGTGGTCGACCGCTCCAGCTCGATGCTGGCCCTGGACTTCACGCGCAATGGCAAGCCCATTGACCGCCTCAACGCGCTGAAGGATGTCGTCGAGCGCTTCGTCGACGGCGGCGCCAACCTGCCCGGCCGCAAGGACGACCTGGTGGGCCTGGTCACCTTCGCGCGATTCGCCGACAGCATCAGCCCGCTCACCATGGACCACGAGTGGCTGCTCGCCGGACTCAAGGACATCAAGCCGGCGGATCCCGCGATCGGCGACGACGGCACGGCGATCGGCGACGCGGTGGCGCTGGGCGCGGAAAAACTGCGCGACGCCACCGAAGGCAAGAATCGCAATGGCGCCGCCCGCATCAAGAGCAAGGTGCTGGTGCTGCTGACCGACGGCGAGAACAACGCCGGCGACATCGAACCCATGACCGCGGCCGAACTCTGCAAGTCGCTGGGCATCCGCCTCTACACCATCGGCATGGGCACGCGCGGCATCGCGATGATGCCCGTCCAGACGCCCTTCGGAACGCAGATGGCAAGGCAGCCGGTGAGCATCGACGAGGGGCTGCTCACCAAGATGGCCACCGCGACGGGCGGACAGTATTTCCGCGCCACCGACACCAAGAGCCTGGAACAGATCTACCAGCGCATCGACGAGCTGGAAAAAACCGTCACCGAGCAGAAGCGGACCATCCTCGCCAAGGATCTCGCGGTCGAGGGCTTCCGGCTGGGCGGCATTTCGTGGCCCTCGCTGCTGACGCTGGCCATGCTCCTGCTGGCCGTCGAGCTCTTCCTCTCGCACACCCGGCTGAGGACCCTGCCATGAGGAGCGCATCATGAACAGCGGATCTTTCATCTTCGCACAGCCCTGGGCGCTGGCCTGGCTCTGGCTGGTCGCTGTGGTCGTGCTCGTGGCGTTCCTCGGCCTGCGCAAGCGCCGCGCGCTGCTGCTGCGCATCGCGTCGTGGCCGCTGGTGCAGCAGCTCATTCCGAACCTGAACCTGGCCCGCGGCTGGTTCCGCGCGGCTCTGGGCGTGCTGGGCATGGTCGCGGTCACGCTGGCCCTGATGGATCCGCGCTGGGGCATGCAGGTCGAGCAGATTCAGCAGCGCGGGCTCGACGTCGCATTCATCATCGACGTCAGCCGCTCCATGCTGGCGGCGGACGCAACGCCGAACCGACTCGAGCGGGCCAAGCAGTTCGCCATCGACGCGAGCGAGGTGCTGGGCGGCGACCGCGTCGCTCTGATTGATTGCGCCGGCGTCCCCTCGCTGCGGGTTCCGCTCACGCTCAATTACGCGGCCTTCCGTCAGGCGGTGACGGAGCTCGAGCCCAAGGGCGTCACTCGCGGAGGATCGCTGCTGGGCGACGCGATCCGTTTGGCGGCACGCAGTTTCCCGGCCGAGTCCAAGGGGGCCAGGGCGATCATCATCCTCAGTGACGGCGAGGACATGGAGAGCATGCCCGTCGATGCGGCGCGGCAGGCCTTCACGGAGAGCGGCATCCGCATCTTCACCGTGGGCATCGGCGATTCGCGCGACGGCGCCCGCATCCCCGTGGCGGAGAGCGGCAAGGCGACCCGCTGGCAGATGCACGATGGTCAGGAAGTCTGGACGAAAATGGATGAGACCACGATGCGCGAGATCGCCGCGGCCGGCGGCGGCGCCTTCATTCCCGCGGGCACCGCCCAGTTGGACATGGCGAAGGTCTACCAGGACAGCATCGGCAATCTGGAGCGCGTGGAGCAGGAGGAGACGGTGATCCGCCGCCAGACGCCGCGCTTCCAATGGTTCGCCGGCGCCGCGCTGCTGATCTTGTTGGTGGAGAGTCTGGTCACCGACACGCGCGGCAAGGGTCAATCAAGGGGGACGCCATCATGATGCTCCGCGGCAAACAATTGCACGCTTCGATCATGGCGCTGACAACGGCCTGCCTCACGCTCGCGGCGGCCGGCCCGGCGGCGCCCCAATCCAACGCCAAGCCGGCGCCCGGAACTTCCACGCAGGGTGCGCCTTCAAAAGTTGCTCCGACTCCAACGGCTCCGGTCGGATCGGCGCCAGGCACTGAGCCACAGGTTCGCATGCCCAAGGAGCTCGCGATGCCCGCCAACTCCAACACACTCGAGCCCGCCGAAGTTCCCGAGCGGGAGTGGAACGCTGCGGGCCGGACGTTTGACGCCGCTGCCTATCGCCGCGCGGTGAAAGGCGGCATGGCGGCGCTTCGCAACCAGGATTGGGCGGAGGCCGCGAGTCAATTCCAGGAATCGCTCAAGCTGAATCCGGATTCCAAGGAAGCCGCCTACAACCTCGGCATCGCCAAGTTCCGTCAGGGCGACTATGCCGGAGCCGAAGAGCTCTTCAAGAACGCGGCGCAGACGCACTCGGCCGATCTCGCCGCGAAGTCAATGTTCAACGAGGGCAATTCCATCTACGCCAACGCGGTGAAGAATCTCGCCCAGCCCAAGGCCACTTCTCCTGCGGCGCCCGCCGGAAAAGATGCGGCTTCTCCGCCCGACCTGCAAAAGGGAATCGAAAGCGTCCAGAAGGCCTTCACCCATTTCAAGGACGCCTCCGCCGCGAATCCCCAGGATGACGACAGTGCCGTCAACGCGGAGACGTCGCTGAAGCTGCTCAAGCAGCTCAAGGAGGAGCAGAAGAAGCAGCAACAGCAGCAGAAGCAGGACCAGAAGAAGGATCAGAAGCAGGACAAGGATCAGGAGCAGCAGCAGGATCAGCAGAATTCCGATTCCAAGGAGGACCAGCAGAAGCAGGATCAAAAGCAGGATCCGCAGAAAGATCAGCAGCAGAAGCCGCAGCAGCAACAGTCGCAGCCCGACGAATCAAAGGATCAACAACAGCAGCAGAATCAACAGAAGCCCGACCCGCAAAAGTCTGACCAGCAGAAGCAGGATCAGAAGGATCAGAGCTCTCCGCAAGACGATCAGAAGAAAGAAGAAGAGCAGCAGAAGAAGGAACAAGAGCAAAAGGACCAGCAGAAGAATCAACCGCAGGACCAACAGAAGCAAGATCAGCAGAAGCAGGATCAGCAACCCGACCCAAAGAAGCCGGATGAGCAAAAGCAGGATCAAACCCCGGCGGGACAGGAAGCCCAGGCCGGCGCCGATTCCAAGATGGCTCCGCAGCAGACCGCCCAGCTTCTGCAATTGGTCCGGGACAAGGAAAAGCAGCGCAACGCCGACAAAAAGGCTAAAGTGACCCGCACGAAAACGCCCCCCGCCGGAAAGGATTGGTAGTCGATCGACATGCGTCCCATGGCCCGTCATTGCATGCCCGCGCTTCTCCTGGCGATCTTCCTCTGCGCCAACGCCCTGGCGCAGGCGGTTGAGTTTCAGCTCCAGCAGGGCGAGCGCTGGGTGGACACGCCCATCACCATGCAGGTTGTGGTCGCCAACGCGGCCGATGACGCCGCTCCACCGGAGATCGCCCCGAGCCCGGATTTCACCAGCGCAGTCGTCGGGGCTCCGCAGCGGATGTGGCAGAGCATCAACGGGGTGCGCCGCACCTCCACCACATGGAGCGTGGAGATGACCCCCAGGCGAGCCGGCGTGCTGACGCTGCCTCAGGTCAAGGTGGTCTCGGGCGGCCGGCCCTACCTCAGCCCGCCGCAGAGCGTCTCCGTGTCCGCTTCGAACAGCGACGAAGTGCTCCGCGTCAAGGTGCGCAGCAATCCGGCGTCCCCCTACGTCGGCCAAGCCGCGAACCTGGTCCTGGAGATCGCCGTCCGCTCCTACGCCAACCGTGAGTACGACACCGTCTTCGGTGAGGGCAATATGTGGAGGCTGATTGACATTCAAAATTGCTCGTGGGGGGTGTTCGAGCCGCGGTTGCGCGAACTTGCCCAGAACAATCAGAGGCCATCCGGGAGCGAGGTGATCCGCGACGGCGCGAAATGGTGCATCTACGAGATCGTGAGCAACACCAATGCCGTGAAAAGCGGACCGCTCGACATCGGCGATGTGCGCGTTGAGTGGAAATATCCGACGGGCATGACGGTCGACCGCGACTTCTTCGGAACCCCGCAGCCGTCGCTCACCGGCATCCGGAAAGTCTCGGCAACCCCCGCCGCCTCGAATGTGATCGTCAAGGCGCTGCCCGAGGCGGGGCGTCCGGCCTCCTTCCGCGGCGCCGTTGGCTCCTTCGACCTGCAGGCCTCGGTCAAGCCGGAGAAGGCGGCCGTAGGCGATCCCATGACGCTCACGCTTTCGATCCAGAGCCTTTCCGACAACAGCGAGGAACTGCGCTCGCTCCAGCCCCCGCCACTGGACAGCCCGGCGCTGACGAAGGGCTTCCGTATGCCGACCGATCCGCTGGCGGGGACGATCCGCGGATCGACCAAGATCTTCACGCAGACGCTCCGCCCGCTCTCGGCCGACGTCAAGGAAATCCCGGCGATCGAGTTTTCCTATTTCGATCCCGCCACGTCGAAGTACCGCACGGCCTCGACCCGGCCGATTCCGATCCAGGTCAGCCCCTCGGAGCGCCTCTCCGCCGCGGCCCTGGAAGGCGTGGGCGCCGCCAAGCGGGACGCCGCAAAGAGCAGCTTGACCGAGGTGGATGGCGGACTCTTCGCCAACGCCGCACCGACGGCGGCGCTCCTGATGGACCAGCGGCTCGAGGTCGGCTGGGGCGCTGGAGTGATCTTCGCGGCCCCGCCCATCCTGGCCTTCGCCCTGCTGCTGGTCCGCAAGCGCATGCATGCTTCGAGGAACAACGCAGGTCTTGCCCGCTCGCGCGGCGCGGCGAAGAACGCGCGCCGCCAACTGGAGTCCGCCGGCGACGCCGCATCCATCGCGCGATCGATCCAGGCCTACATCGAGGCGCGGACCGGACGGCCGGAAGGAACGGTGACCCGAAGCGACGCCAAGGCGCTTGCCCGTGAAGCCGGCGCCACCGAAGCCTGCCTGCAGACGCTGGAATCCATTCTCGCTCTGGGCGAGCGGGCCTCCTTCGCGGCGCATCGCGGCGAAAGCCCGCAGGCCCTGCGCGAGCAGGCTGCCAAGCTCATCGCCGAACTGGACGCGCTCTCCTGGCGGCGCCGGACCGCCTCCTTCCTCGAGGAGATCCCGCTATGAGGCCGCTTCGTCGCATGGTCCCGTTCGCCGCAATGTGTGCGCTTGCACTTCTCGCCACGACCGCCCGTGGCGCTGATGCGCCGCTGAGCGCCGATCTGCTGGCCGCGCAGTCCGCCTACGACCAGGGCGTCGAGAAATCCAAGAGCGACCCCGAGGCGGCGCAGAAACTTTTCCTTCAGTCCGCGGACGGCTTCGAAAAGATCGCGCAGAGCGGCATCGCCAACGGGCCGCTGCTCTACAACTTGGGCAACGCCCAAGTGCAGGCGAAGCAGGTCGGGCGCGGCATCGGTTCCTATCTGCGGGCGCAGCGCATCATGCCCGGCGACACGCAGCTGCAATCCAACCTGGCCCACGCGCGCAGCCTGGTGAAGGATCGCTTCGACTCGGGCGGCGGCATCCTGATGGAGGATGTCTCGGCCTGGTGGCACCTGCTCTCCTTCAACGGACGCCTGGCACTGGCGGGCCTGCTCTGGACCGGCGCGTGGATCGGCGCGGCGCTGCTGTTCCTCCGCCCGACATCACTTCATCACGAATCGGCGCGGGCGGTCCTGCGGCGCGTCTGCTGGAGCTGCGGCATTGTCGGCGCCGTGCTCGGAGCGACGGTGGTGGCGGACGTGGCCGCGGCGAGGCTCTGGCCCCAGGGGGTCACGATCACCGACGGGGTCATGGTCCGCAAGGGAAATGGCGAGGGTTTCGAGCCGCAGTTCGCCGAGCCCCTCTCGCAAGGGGTCGAGTTCCGCGTGCTCGAGCAGCGGCCGGGCTGGCTGCTGATCCGCCTGGGCGACGGCAAGACCGGCTGGATCCCGGCGGCCCAATCCACGACAGCCTGAGCCTTGAACCAGGCCCTTTCCGCGGCCTCGGCTTCAGCAAAGAATTGATCGTTGACCGGATCCGTTTCGAGCGTCATACTCACGCCCCCCATTCATGCTGGAGAGGTGCCTGAGCGGTTGAAGGGGCCCGTCTCGAAAACGGGTAGTGGGCTTGCCTACTCGTGGGTTCGAATCCCACCCTCTCCGTTTGTCCGCGCCGCCGGGCGCGATTGCCGCAGGTCGAGCCTGCCGCTGACCGCGGTTTACTTCCGCTTGGCGGACGCGGGCTTGGGAAGATTGCTCGATTCCCAGTCAATGGTGATTTTGTCTTCCATGATCTCGGCCACGACCACTTCCAGGTCGCTGCGCCCGTTGCGGTCCACCAGCGGCCGGGCGCCCTCGATGATCTCCTTGAGTCGCTTCTGAATCAGGGCGGTCAGCTTGAAGCGGCCGCCGAATTTCTCCACAATCTCGTCGCTCAAAAGGGCTTCAATCATTTTCAGATCTCCAGGATGGGTCTCGGAATTCGCCGCTTGGGCGAGCCCGGCAGTATAACAAGGTTTCGATTCCGGGTCGACGCCTTCGCGTCCTCGGAACATCGTCCGCCGCGGGCGGGTCCGGCTGAGTCCGCTTCTTTCATCGCGGATACCCTTCGCGGATTCATGACGCGTCCCTCGCTCGCCAACCGACTTCGAATCCGCCTGGGCCTGGACCGGGAGTGGTGGCTGGTGGTGGTCGCCGCCGGATTGGGCGTGGCCATGGGAACGGCGGCGATCGGATTCATCCTGCCCATCCGCTGGCTGGAGCGCCTGCCGGAACATCTGGGGGAGGAATCCGCGGGGATGAGCCAGACGCTGCTGCTGATCGCCCCCTGCGCCGGCGCCCTTCTGACCGGGCTGGTGTTCTGGCTCTTTCCCACCAATTTCCGCGGGCACGGCGTGACCCGCGTGATGTTCGCGGTGAATCGCGAGCAATCCAACCTGCCCATGCGGCTGGGCATCCGACACTGGCTGGCGAGCACCTGCACCATCGGCTCCGGCGGCAGCGCCGGGCCCGAGGGCCCCATCGTCACCATCGGCGCCACCGTCGGCAGCAATATCTCGCGCTGGCTGCGCGGCGACGGCGCCAACGCCGCCACACTGCTGGGATGCGGTTCGGCAGCGGGACTCGCCGCCGTCTTCAACGCGCCGCTGGCGGCGATCTTCTTCACCATGGAGGTGATCCTGCGCGACTTCTCGCTGCGCACCTTCACGCCGATCGTGATCGCCAGCGTGGTCAGCGCCGCTACCGCGCAGATGTGGCTGGGCAGCTCGGAGCCGCTCTTCGGCGTCGGCATTGACTTCTTCGCGTCGAAGGCGGAGGGATTCGTCATCGGGCAGACGCCCTTCTATGTCGCGCTGGGACTGGCGACCGCGCTCATCGCCGTGGGATTCGTGCGGCTCTTTCCCATGAGCGAGAAAATTTTCTCGCGGATCCCCATGCCGCAGCCGCTGCGCCCGCTGCTCGGCGCGATGCTGCTGGGCCTGCTGGGTTTCGCCTGGGTCGGCCTCTTCAAGGGCGAGGCCGGCTACCCGCCCTTTTTCGGGGCCGGGTACGCGCCCACCCGGCAACTGCTCGATCGCTCCTTCTACGAAAGCGCGCTCGCCTCCACCAGCGCCGAGATGCTGCTGATCGCCGGAGCCATCGCCGCCTCGCTGATCCTGAAGATGATCGCCACCTGCCTGACGCTCGGATCCGGCGGCGCCGGCGGCCTCTTTGCCCCGAGCCTGCTGCTGGGCGCGATGACCGGCGGGGCCGCCGGCATGCTCCTGCACGCGGCGGGTTTCACCAGCGCCCCTCCGCCGACGCACCTGGCCCTGGTCGGCATGGCGGCGATGCTGGCCTCGACCACGCACGCCCCGCTCACCGGCGTCCTGCTGGTCTACGAACTCACCCGCAGCTACAGCATCATGCTGCCCCTGATGCTCACCGCGGTCATCGCCTCGCTGGCCAGCCGCGCGCTTTTTCCGGACAGCATCTACACCGCCGAGCTTTCCGCGCTGGGCATCCGGCTGGGCAGCATGAGCGACCTCACCGTGCTGCGCCGGCTGCACGTCTCCAATCTTCCCTACGACACCGCGGTGCCCGTCGCCGCGCAGGACATGCTCTCCAAGGTGCTCGCGATCAGCGCCGAGCAGGGCGTCGACGACTTCGTGGTCCTGCACGAGGATGGAACCTACCGCGGTATGGTGACCTCGATTGACCTGCGCCAGGCGCTGGTCAACCGCCAGGTGATCCCCCTGCTCAGCGTGGACGAAGTCACCCGCGACGACCTGCCGGTGGTCTACGAGGACGACACCCTGGACGTCGCGCTGGACCGCTTCAGCCGCCACGACGTGGAGCGGCTGGCCGTGCTCTCCCGCGCCGAGCCGCAGCGTGTGCGCGGGCTGATCTCCCGCGCCTCGCTGATGAGCCGCTACCAGCGCGAATTGGAGGCCTCCTGATGGCGGAGGGATCCCTGCGGTTTCCCTCGCGCATGCGGCTGCGCCTTGACCGGGACTTCCGGCGCGTCTACGCGGCGCGGCAGCGGATCGAACTGGGGTTCCTCTGCATCTACGCGCTGGGCAACGAGCTCGCCCATGCGCGCATCGGCGTAAGCCTGCCGCGCAAGGTGGGCACCGCGGTGCGCCGCAACCGCATCAAGCGCCTGTTGCGCGAGGCGTTCCGCCTGACCCAGGCAGACCTGCCGAAGCATCTCGACGCGGTGATCGTGGTCCGTCCCCACGAGCCGAAGACGCTGAAGGAATACAAGGACGCCCTGCATTCGGCTTTGCACACGCTGGACAAACGCGGCGAGTAGACGGAACGGGATCGGGCCCGGCACCTCCCCAGGGATGGCAGCGGGCGAGCCGCCGCAGCGCCAGCCAGGAGCCGCGCCGCGCCCCGTGGATTCGAAATGCCTCCATCGCATAGTGCGAGCAGGTGGGCTCAAAGCGGCACCGGCCGCCCAGCCATGGCGACAGGGCGACTTGATATCCGCGGACCAGGCCCATGCCGCACCGCGCGGCGAAGGAAGGTCGCGGCGTCGGTTCGTTCATGTCTCGCGCTGCACCGGGTTGCGGATGCGCCCCACGCCGGGAATCTCGACCTCGACGACGTCGCCATCCTTCAGAAAGATGGGCGGCTTCCGCGCGGCGCCGACGCCGGAGGGCGATCCCGTGAGGATCAGGGTGCCGGCGAGCAGGGTCGTGCCGTCGCTGAGCGTGGCGATGATCCGGGCGACCGAGTGGAACATGCCCGCGGTCGAGGCATCCTGCATCACTTCGCCGTTCACCCGGGTGATGATGCGCAGCTGCTGAGGATCGGCGATCCGCTCGGCCCGCGTCGGCTCCGAGAGCGGGCAGAAGGTGTCGAAGCTTTTTCCCCGGCAAAACTGGCCGCCCGAGCCCTGCTTCTGCCACCACCGGGCGCTGACGTCGTTGGCCGCCCGGTAGGCGCGGACCATGCTCAGGGCGTCGCCTTCCTTCACGTTGCGGCAGGTGGTGCCGATCTCGATCGCCAGCTCCCCCTCCCAGTCGACCTGGGGTCCGGGCTTTTCGCAGATGGCGGGGATGACGATCGCCTGTCCGTCGCCGATCACGCAGGCGGGATTTTTCATGAAGACGATCGGATTCGGATCCACGGCGCCGCCCATCTCCTGGGCGTGCTCGGCATAGTTGCGTCCGATGGCGAAGATCGCCGGGGGCAGGGTTCGTGCGGTCATTTGCGCTCGTTCTCCGATCGATTTTGCCGATCCATGCTTTCCTGGCGCACGCGGGCGGCCTCCGCCTGGAGGGCGCGGTAGGACTCCATCTCCGGCGGCTCCGGCAGCGCCGTGGCCAGCGTCATCGCCTCGCTCAGCGGGTTCTCCTTCAGTTCCATGGCAATCTGGTCCTTCACCGCGTCGTACATCATCCGCCGCTGCTCCTCGCTGGCCTTGTTGTAGATGGTCAATCGATCCAGCAGCGGCTGGTTGTTGTCGCGGACCAGCGCGATCAACACGTCCTCGACGCTGCGCTGGATGTCGCTGACGAGATCCGCCATGCGCTTTTCGCCGAATTTGTTGACGAAGTCGGTGTAGCGGTTGCCCTGGAAATAATCGGTCAGGTCCTTGGCGAATTTCAGGCTTTCGTCGAGAACCTTCCTGCGCCCCAGCAGCAGCCCCTCGCGGAAGCCGCGCTGCAGCACCGCGTAGACGTCGGTGCGGGCGACGTCGGGAACCATTTCGTACTCCCCGTAGGTGGCGTCGCGGACAAAATCCTCCAGCGACTTCTCATATTTGTTGCTGGGAATCAGGCCGCCGCGCCCGTAGAGCTTGTCCAGGTGGTCGAGGATCTCCTGGGCCCCCGCGTAGTCGCCCACGCGGAAGAGCTGGCGGATCGCCTGGGACATGAAGTTTTCGTGGAAGTCGCAGAAAGTGTCGCTGCCGGCGCCGCGGGTCTTGTAGTGCTTCTCGTACAGCGCCAGAAAATACTTCTCGATCGATTTGATCCAGCGGTTGTCCTGCAGCCGCGTGGGATTGTCGTTGGAAAAGGGATCGATGGCCATCAGGCCGGAGTGGTTCATCGCCTGCATCGCCTGGATCGTCATGCGGTCGTTGTTCATGACCTTGTAGGCGTCGTCCGGCGCGCCGTAGCGCAGCTCCCCCTGCTCGGCGCCGATGCGGCTCCAGTAGAAGGCGTGGGCCTGCGGGTGCCGCCAGTCCAGCGGGCCGAAGTCGCGGGTGTAGTCCGCCATCTTGGCGGGATCCATGTTGTAGTCGTCCAGCAGCACGCGCTTGCGCAGAAAAAGCAGCAGCGCATTGAGCGCCGCCTGCTGGTTGGGCTTGGAGAGCACGCGGTCGAAGGCGACGAAGATGGGATCGTTGGCCTTGAATTTCTTCTCCAGGCCCAGGATCTTGGCGTAGGGCGAGGACTTGACCGCCATCCACTTGCCCAGGTTGAGCAGGAACTCCTTGTCCAGCTTGAAACGGAATTGCTTGTCGAAGGGGGTGAACTCCGCGGTCAACTGGTCGACGAGGGCGCCGACCTCGGGATTCTTCTGCACCAGCTCCTCGACCGTGTCCGGCGCGGTGGCGACCGCGCGCATCCACTTCTCGCGGTCCTCCTGGGCATAGGGCGGCACGCCCAGGAGATATTGCCACTCCTTGGCGAACTCGCGCTTGTAGTAGAGGTGCGCGTCATCGGAGACGCCGTCGATCTTGTGGGCGAACCAGAAGGAAAGCTCCTTGTTCAGGCCGAGGTCGTTGGGGTTGTAGCGCAGCCCCTTGTTGCGCACCAGGTCGATGCCGGCGTTCACCCAGGACCAGCGCTCCTCGGGCGTGTTGGTCAGGACCGAGATGTTGTAGGCCATGTTATGGCCGTGGAAACCCCAGACCTCGGCGAAGCGCGGCTGCAGCTTGGTGATCAGGTCCGCGTCCGCCATCGCCTCGTAGAAGAGCCCCTGCTCCTTCTGCGCCTGCAGCTTGATCCAGAGATAGTCGGCGAGCACGCCGCGCAGCGCTCCGATGGCGGTGCCGATGGCGATGATCGGCGGAGCCCCCTCCACCGGATCGGCGGTGTAGCGCAGCCCCGCCTTGTTGGCCTGCTCGAGCAGGCTCGGAACGGCGTTGCCGCTCACCACCGCCCCCGCGGCGAAGATCAACAGGCAGATGCATTGGATGAGTCGGTCGCGCATGGATCAACCCTGCCCGCTGTAGATGGCCAGTTCTTTCCGCCGGAACGCCAGCCAACCGACGGCGAGCGTGCCGCCCGTCCAGAGCAGGCCGACGACGGCAACCGCCTGGGTCATCCGCTCCAGGCTGACGTTGCGCCCCTTCACCAGCAGATCGTTGGCGCTGGTCTGCCCGAAGGGGCGCAGCACAAACTCCACCACCGCGGCGATGGCCCGCACCACCAACTGCACGCCGCTCTCGATCGAGCCCGGGTCGGCAGCGGAAGTCCAGAACATTAGGCTCTGGGCCAGGAAGGGCGCCAGGCTGCCGCCCAGAAAAATCGAGAAGGACAGCAGGCACGCCACCGAGAAGCTGAGCGTGGTCGCGGAGCAGACCGCAAGCATGGCCAGGAAGGAGAGCTTCACCAGGTTCACGACCATGCCGCGCAGGTAGTTCGCCTCGAAGCCGCCCACGCGGTAGAGCGCCTCCAGGCTGTCCTCGTCCCAGTTGAAGGTGTACTCGCCGGGCAGGAAGCGGTTGTTCTTGGCGTCGAACTTCAGGTTGCGGATCTGCACCTTCAGGTTGCCGTCGTCGTCGATCACGCTGGAGGGCACCGAGAGGATGTGTCCCTGGGCCGGCACGAACATGCGGTCGACCCAGGAGCCGTCGGCGAACTCGAAAATAATCGGGTAGGAGGAGTGCGAATCGCTGCTGCCCGCGTGCATGAAGTAGCGCAGCGAGATCGTGCCGCCGAGTTTCTTGGCGGGCCCCAGCCCCTCGAAGACGAAAGTCTTGCTCTCGCCGGGATCGACCCGGCGCTGCGCCGACTGGAACTCCGCCTGCCGCTGCGTGGCGATCTCGCGGCGCACATCCTCGATGCGGCGCCGGCCGCTGTCCAGGTCGGCCTTGAGGATGGGGTCGGAGTCGATCATCGAGTTGACCACCGCCTCCAGCTTCTCGCGGTCGAGCCGTGCGTAGAACGGACGGGCCGTGTCGCGGGCCACCAGGACCTCGTCGCGCACTGCGACGCGGTCGTACTCGTCCATGGCGGGGCGCGTCCGCATCCACTGCACGAAGATGAGAATGCCAACGCCGCAGACCAGGAAGAGCACCGCGTTGAGTCCCACCAGCCCCGCCCACTTGCCGACCAGGTATTGGAAGCGGTCCAGCGGCTTGGTCATGAGCTGCCAGATCTGGCGGTCGCGAATCTCGAAGGCGACGGTGGCGCAGCCAAGGGTCAGCGTCATGCAGGCCGCACAGACGTAGGCGATGTCCAGGGCCCGCGACATGAAGGTCTGGATCTGGTAGCGCAGCGGGCTCGTGCCATCGATGAAGAGCGGCAGCAGCGGCAGCGCCACCAGCACGATGGCGATGAAGGCGACGCTGATGCGCAGGCGGATCGACTCGCGGACCAGGGTCTGGGCCACGGCGCACCAGCCCGTCCGTCCCCCCAGCAGCGCGATGAGCAGGCGGGTCAGCAGCGCGAAGGAGAGCAGCAGCGCGGC
This sequence comes from Planctomycetota bacterium, assembly GCA_021414025.1. NCBI lineage: Bacteria > Pseudomonadati > Planctomycetota > Planctomycetota bacterium. Next base: position 387,330 of record JAIOPG010000007.1, read on the forward strand.
GATGCCCGCGGCAACGAAGGCCAGCGCGAAGGCGCCGCGCGAGACCGCCGGCACCACGATCGCGGCGGCCAGGCCCATGACGCAGAGATAGGGAAGGAAGAGCTCCAGCCAGAGCGCCAGCAGCGCCGAGATCAGCAGCAGGCCGGCGACCACCAGCGGCGAGGTCGGCCGCTCGACCAGGAAGACCGGCGACCAGGTGGGAAACTGCGGGGCGAGCAGCACGTCCGAGACCAGTGAAGGATCAAGGATCTTCCCCTGCCGGTCGAACAATTCCCCGCCCATCGAGCGCAGGCGGCTGCTTTCGAACTTGCCCTGGGTGGTCTCCACTTCGCCGCGCTCGACCAGGGCGACGCTGACGGGATCGCGCTCCGCCAGGTTGGCGCCGCGCACGACCGACTCGATGGCGTCGCGCTGGGTTTGCAATCGGAAGCTGGCCGCGAAGAAGGGCGACATGAGCGCCAGCACCGCGAGGAACGCGAGCGCCGAGGCGACGGCCTTGACGCGCGTGCTCTCGAAGCGGTGGTTCCATCGCCACCATCGCTCCCGAAAGGGCTGCGTCAAGGGGATGGGCTCCCGCCGGACTTCGGATCGTCGCCCAGGAGGCCTTCGAGCATGCTTCGATCAACATCCTTGGCGGGCTTGGCCGGCGGCGGCATCCGCGGCTTGTCCGCCGGCGCACTGCCTTCCTTGGCGAGCTCCGCCAGCAGCTCCGATGCCGGCGCCGTTTCCCTGGGCTTCGCCGCGGGCACCACGCGGGCGGGCGCGGGCGCCGGCTCGCTGGCCAGCTGCTCGACCAGCTCGCCACCCTCGCTCGCGTCGGCGGAGAGGAATGCCGCGGTCTTGCCGCCGTGCAGGGCGCCGCTGTTGGAGACCTGCTCGGCCTTGGCCTGGGCCACGATTTTCATGAAGAGGTCCTCAAGCTTCTGCCGCGGAGCGTGGGTGTTCTCGATGCCGGCCCCCTCGGCGTCCTGCAGCAGCCGCTCGATCTTCGAGAGCGTCTCCGGCCGGAGCCGCTGCGTCTGAATGACGGTGTGATCGGTGTCCTCCAGCAGCTCGTCGCCGCTGCCGCTGGCGCGGATCTTTCCACCGTAGAGCACGGCCATGCGATCGCAGACATCCTCAACATCCGCCAGCAGATGGCTGGAGAGCAGAATGGTCTTGCCGCGCCGGCCCAGCTCAAGCAGCAGATCCTTCACCTGCCGCGTGCCGATCGGGTCGAGGCCGCTGGTGGGCTCGTCCAGAATCAGGAAATCCGGATCGTTCACCAGGGCCTGCGCCAGTCCCAGACGCCGCGCCATGCCTTTGGAGAATTCGCCGACCCGCCGCCGGCCCACCTGGTTCAGGCCGACCATCTCCAGCAGTTCCTCGCAGCGCCGCCGCCGCGTCCGCCGCTCCAGGCCGAACAATTTTCCGTAGTAGTCCAGCGTCTCCATCGGATTGAGGAAGCGGTAGAGGTAGCTCTCCTCGGGCAGGTAGCCGATGCGCGACTTCACCTTGACGTCGTCCGGGGCGTGGCCGAGCACGGTGAGACGGCCGTGGGTCGGGCGCAGCAGGCCCAGAATCATCTTGATGGTGGTGCTCTTGCCACTGCCGTTGGGGCCCAGCAATCCAAAGATCTCGTGCTGGCGGATGTCGAAGTCGATGCCGTCCACCGCGACGGCCTTGGCTCGCATCCAGAAGTCGGAGAAGACCTTGGTCAGGCCCACCGCCTGCACAGCCAGATCCGGGCTCGACTGCGAGGAGCGCGCCATCACTTGTTCTCCCGGCCGAATCCCTGCGTGCCCTTGTCGTTGAGCCGCCGCCCCGCCGCGTCGAGCACGGTCTGCTTGACGCCCAGCTCCCAGCTTGGGCGCAGCGCTTCCAGCGCCTGTGCGGCCCTCTTGCGCCGGGCCATGTCGGCGTTGCGCCGCACCTGCATGACCTCCGGGCTCGAGGCGATGCTGATCTGGCTCTGCCCCACACCCGGCGGCATGGAGAAGACCTCGACCTCGCTCTGGGTCAGCACGCTGCGCAGGCCGTCGAGCCAGAGCTGCCGCGCGAGTTGGCGCGGATTCTGCTCCCACGTGTCGCGCAGGCCCTCGATGCGGCGAACCTCCTTGCCCAAGCTGGAGGTGATCGCGCTCTGGTAGCTCTTGGCGCGGTTCACGATCGAGCTCGCGGCGCCGCCGATGTCCTTCTTCTCCAGGCGCTCGCCGATCTCGCGCAGCAGCTGGTCGGCCTTGGCCAGCTCGCCCGAGGAGAGCATCGCCTCGTAGCCGTCGATCAAACCAAGGATCTGCTCATAGTTGGGGCCCGCCGCCGAGAGCAGGCTGGCGGTGGCGTCCTGGCGGGCGCGGTCGACGACGGTCTTGGCGTCCTCCTTGCCGGTCTGCACGCGGCGCAGCACGCCGCGCACCACGAACGGGGCGCTGCGCTCCGGCAGGGTCACCTTCTGCAGCCGGATGCCGCTGGACATGCCGTCGAGGACGCGCTGCGCCTCGGCCTGCACCAACGCGGCGGGCTGCTCGCGCTGATCCACCAGCTCGCTCAGCGGCATGCGCGCGATCGCGGTGGTCACGCCGCAGGAGAGCGCCACGCGGACGATGGCGTCGCCCTTCTCCAGGTCGACCGCCTGCAGGAAGCGGACGGGATCCTCGACGACGTATTCCGCAACCACCTGGACGTGGGCCAGGTCGCCGTCGCCGGTGATCACCGTGCCGTCAAAGCCCGGCTTCAGCGGCGCGTTGGGATCGGCGCCGTCGATCATCTGCTCAGTGGTGGGGTTCTTCGCCGACATGCGCGGCCAGAACTCATTGCGGAGCTCCACCACGCGCTTGGTCTCGAAGACGGTGATGTCACCGACCGGATAGGGCCAGAAGGGATTCAGCCCCGGGTTCAGGGCCTCCTGCCCGGGCTCGCCGGAGATGCGCCCGAAGATGGTGCGCACGCCGCTCATGCCCTCCTGCACGGTCTGGAATCCGCTGAAGAGGAAGGTGATGATCAATCCGACGATGGCCACCTGCAGCAACCGGTAGGAGAGCCGCAGCGCCTCGCCAAGGCTCTGGTTCGCCGGATCCATCGCCTGGCGCATGGCGACTTCGGCGGCGACCGGCGCCGCGACCTCGAACTTGGCGCTGGCGCCGCGGCGCGGCGCCTCGGCGTCGTCCGATCCATCCTGCGGAAGCTGGTCGTCGGGTCCGGCCATTTACTTGTTTCCCGCCGGGTTCGACTGACCCCACGAGGACTTCTGCGCGGGTTGCGGAATGCCCTTGGCGTCGACGGGCGAGTCGAGGTCCATCATGTGGAAGGGCGCCTTGTTCATGTCGGTGACGAAGGTGGTGCTGCCCGAGAGGCTGGCGCGAAGCGTGTCGAGCCAGGCGAGGAAGATGGCCAGGTCCGCCTCCTTCTTCATCTGCTCGTAGTAGCGCGTCGCCTCGGTGTTGCCGACCGCCTCGATCTCGGCGGCCCACTGCTCGGCGAAGTTGCGAATGGTGTCGGCCTGGCTCGCGGCCATGCTCTTGATGGCGTCGGCCTCGGCCTGCCCGCGGCTCTCCTCGAGATTTGCCAGCGTTTCCTGCACCGCGCTCATGCGCTTCACCACCGCGATGGTGGTCTTGGGCGGCAGCACGACCTGGCTCAGACCCACGGTGACCGGCTCGACGCCGACCATCGGATTGCGCTTGATGTCCGCCAGCAGCGAAGTCTCCGCGTCCGGCAGCCGGCTGTTGGAGCCGATCAGATCGGCGAAGGAGAACTGGCCGACCGAGCCGCGGATGCTGGCGTTGAGCCGGGTCTCCAGCTCCTTGCTCGCCGCGTCCAGGTTGCCGTAGCCGGAGTAGAAGGCCAGCGGCGCCTCCCCCTTGGGATCGACGCGCCAGAGCAGGAAGGCCTTCACCACCACCTGCTGCCCATCCTTGGTCAGCACCGTCTCCATGTTGCTTTCGGAAAGCTGCAGCCGCGTGTCCAGCTTGGCGACCTGGTCGATGAAGAAGGGCGCCTTGAAGTGGAGCCCCGCCTCGCGCACGATGCCTGCGGGCTTGCCGAAGCGCGTCGCCACCGCGACCTCGTGGTAGTTCACCGTGTAGGTGGTGTTGAAGAGGGTCAGGACCAGAAGGATGAAGGCGCCGGCGGCGATGGGGAGGGTCTTTGACATGATGATCGTTCCTGCTTACTTGTCCGATTTCTTCTCGACGTAGTCGGCCAGGTTGAACCCGACTTCGGGCTGCTGCATCTGGATGTCCACGCGGATGCGGTTGGGGTCGATGCCCAGGACGTATTTCTGACGGACGTTGGAGAGGCTCTGCGAGAGCGTCTCCATCAGCTTGCGCTGCATGAAAAGCTCGGGGGCCATGTGGTAGGCGCCGGCCTGGCCCAGGACCTGGCTCGCGGTCTTGCGAGCGTCCAGATGCAGCTCCCAGCGCCGCGCCCGCGAGCGCTTGATCTGGGTGGCGATCTGCCCGCGCGTCGAGACCAGAATGTTCTCCACCACCAGGCGAGCCGCCTTGGTCTCCTCGGCGCCCTCCCCCTTCTCGCGCAGCACCGCGCGCCACGCCTCGATCGCCTCCACCGCCTGCGACGCCAGCCGCGCGTCGCCCAGCAGCGTGGCCATGGTGGTGTTCACGATGCGCTGCGCCTCCTCCTTCACCTTGCGCGCGTTCTGCGTGTCCATCGAGAGCTCCTCGTACATCGCGGCGGACTCCCCCGGCGGGCGCAGGGCCGGGATCTGCACGCTCACGACCTCGACGCCGGTGCCCTCGCGGTCAAAGGTCTGCTGGATGCGCTCGCGCAGCGCCGTGGCCAGGGCCGCCCCGCTGGGGCTGAGCACCTCGTCCAAGGGGCGCGTGGAAAGATATTGGCAGACGTCGCGGCGGGACATCTCTCGCAGGATGACCTCGCGCATCTCGAAGCCGGCGCGGCGCACCTTGGTGTCGCTGGCGAAGTTGAGCCAGGCCAGCAGACCGTCCGGCTTGATCCGCCAGATCAGGACCAGGTCCGCGTCCACCAGGGCGAAGCGGTCGCTGATGCCGCGGGTGGCGGAGTCGCCGGGCTCGGCAGGGTTCGCGGCGGGAAGCGGCTCCAAAACCGTCGCCGCCTCGCTGCCCGCGCCCAGATCGCGCTGCACCTCGACGGCCAGCTTCGGTGCCGCGACCAGGTAGGCGTCGCGGTGCGTCTCGGCATCGGCCTCGGTGGTGGCTCCCCAGAGATTCACCTTGCCCACCTTCATGTTGCTGGTCTGCAGCGGGAGCGCGTGCACCTGGGCGATGTCGACGACCTCGGCGGTCTCGAAGGGCCAGGGCAGTTTCCACATCAGCTCGCCCTGGTGGACCCGTCCGGCGATCGATCCGCCGCGCAGCCGCACCGCCTGCTCGCCCGGACCCACCACCACGATGCAGCTCAGGGCGAAGAGCGCCACGAGCCCGATGGCCGCCAGCGCGCCGCTGCTGCGCAGCAGCAGCTTGTAGCCCCAGCTCGAGGTGATGTCGAAGCCGAACTGGTAGTTGACCGCTTCGTTGATGCCGCGGACCAGATTGTCCGGCGCCGCCAGCAGCCCGAGCACGCGGCTGTCGAAGGCGGGGCGCGGCACCTCGTTGGCGCGGCGCGGCCGGTAGAGGTTGAGCGTCCAGTTCAGGAAGATCTCGACCGCCAGCGCCACCTGGAAGCCCGCGATGCCCAGCGCCATCCACTCGATGACCGCGGGGCGCTGGAAGACGTGGAAGACGATTCCAACCGCGATGGCCAGCGTGACCAGCGCGCTGCTGACCATGAAGCCGGCTCCGCCGCGCAGGTTCTGCCAGGCGGGCTGCTTGGACATGCCCGCCACGAAGCGCGCGAAGATGAAGGCCACCAGGGCCAATCCGATGCAGACTGCCAGTTGCCAGCCCAGTGAGCCGCCGACCGCGAAAGCGATGCCGTCGGGTCCCGGATCCTGCATCTCGCGCAGGCGGGTCCAGTTCCACATGCCCAGCCCCAGCAGGAGCAGCGCGACCGCCAGGCTCACGATCGGCATCAGCCATCGGTGCATCTGGCCGAGCCGCCGAGCCGCGGCCTCCTGGTCGAGTGCCGAGCGCTCGAAGATGGTCTCGCCGCGCGAATGGGCCAGTTCCTCGCGCTCCAGCGACTCCAGGCGCTCCAGGTTGTGCTGGTGGAAGACGACGGCCAGGGCCGCCCAGACGGGCAGGCCGCACAGCACCATGGACGAGGCGACGACCAGCGTGGTGTCGCCGGCCAGACGCCCGAAAATCAGCAGCGCAACACCGGTCGCGAACTGGAGCGCGAACCCGAGGATCGAGACGCGGCAGGCTTGCTGGTAGGAAAAGTGATCGATTCTCATGGTGCCAACTTGGGTTTGCAAATAGTATCGCAGACGGACGCGGAGCGGGCGAATCGGCGTTACGAACCGAGGTGATCCGGGTTCTCGCCCGCGTTACTCTTGGCGAACCATTTTCCCTCCCCCCCGAAGGAACCCGCATGGCATGGATTGAGAAACTCCTCGCGCTCGCCCGGAACACGCTGCTGGAATGCATCCGCCAGCCGGTCACGCTGGTCGCCTCGATCATCGGGTTTCTGCTGATCCTGCTCTCCATCCCCTTCAGCGCCTTCACCATGGAGGACGACCAGCGGATGTTCATCGACATCGGCCTCTCCACCATCTTCATCTGCGGCGTCGTGCTCTCCGCGTTCCTGGCCACCGGGGTGGTGAGCCGGGAGATCGAGAACAAGACGGTGCTGACGGTGGTGAGCAAGCCGGTGCCGCGGCCCATTTTCGTGCTCGGCAAATACCTGGGCGTGGCCGCGGTCCTGATGCTGGTCACGCTCTGGCTGGGGCTGATCTTCATGCTGACCGAACTGCACGGCACCATGCCCACGGTCGCCACCCCCTACCACCAGCCGGTGCTCACCTTCGGCGTGGCCGCGGTCCTGCTGATGTTCGCCGCGGGAATCTGGTGCAATTTCCTTTACGACTGGAACTTTGGATCGACGATCATCGCCCTGGGCCTGCCGCTGCTGCTGCTGGCCTACGGGGTCAGCCTGATCTTCAAGCCGAATTGGGCCACCGCGGACATCGCCGCCACGTTCAAGCCGAACCTGTGGAAGGCGATCGGCATGCTGATGATGGCGGAGCTGGTGCTGGGCGCGGTCGCCGTCGCCGTGAGCACGCGGCTGGGGCAGGTGCTGACCCTCGCGACGGTGCTGGCGACCTTCCTGACCGGGCTCCTGAGCGACTGGCTCTTCGCGCGCAAACTGCAGCAGCTCTCCGACCTGATGTCGAAGCTGCCGCCGGCGGACCAGTCCTGGCATGACGCGGTGCACCTGGAGTGGGGTCTCTACAAGGCGCTGCAGTCGGTGATCCCGAATTTTCAGATCTTCTGGCTCACCGACGCGCTGACTCAAAAGAAGCCGATCGGCCTGGAGTACATCGCGACGGCCGTGCCCTACGGCGTGATCCTGATCGCGATGGCGCTGGCCATGGGAACCTTCCTCTTCCAACGCCGCGAAGTCGGCTGAGTCAATTGCAATCTGCGGAATTCAGGCTGGCCAGGTCGCAGTTTCCTCGCGCCGGCGCTTGGAGAGCAACAGGGCGCCGATGACGATGGGCGGCACGAACGCAAAGATTCCGATGCAGCCGAGCTGGGCGATGAAGATCCCCTTGAACATTTCGGGCGTCATCTGCGGGGCGGGCTGGGGGCTCTTCTCCATTTCCTTCATGTAGTTCCGCTTGATCAACTCCGTCATCTCCTCGCGCCCGCCGATTTCAACCGCCATCCACGCCACTCCCAGGACCAGGGAGAAAAGCACCCAGAGCTTGGTCAGCATGAATCCGCGGCGCTGACGCTTGCGGAGCAGCCAGCCGGCAGCCAGGCCCAGGGCCGTTCCCACGGCGCCCAGAATGGTGAGCATCCGGATCGCCGCGATCATCCAGTCGGGCAGACCGAGGTACGTTTCGGTGGAGAGCGACTTGCCGGCGGTGAAACCATAAATCTCGAAACACACGCCCAGGCCGCACCAGGCCAGAAGGATCCAGCCGATCACGGCCGGCCACTTGGAGGCGGCGGGAGGAAGATAGGGATCGTCGACTTCGGAGAAGTTTTGCGTCATGCGCGGGATCATATCAATTCGGATCCGCGTCCACGGCGACAACTGCGGAAAGTGCTGAGGCCCGAAGGGGTCTCAGTTTTTTTTGCGCATCTCGGTCAGCTTCTGCTGATAGTCCTTCTTCAGGCGCTGGAACGCCTCCTTCACAATCGGCGCCTTGACCTTGGCCTTCTGGAAGCCGGCGAAGAGATCCTCGTATTTCTGGGCCTCTTCCGGAATCAGCGGGCCGCCGCCCTCGTAGCCCATGGCCACGGGCTCGCACTTCTCCCAGATCCGCTGCATCTCGTCGAGCAGCTTGATCCGGTTGGCAATCTGCACCGACTCGCCCTGGCTGGCGCCCTTGATCTGCCACTCGGTCAGCAATTTGGACGCGGCCTTCTTGGAGTCGGTCACAGTCTTCGCCCACGAGTCCCCGACTTTCTTGCCCTCGGTGTTGATCACGTAGGAGTTCGGCTTGAGCTGCATGATCTTGAAGAGCTCCTCCTCGGTGTCGGCGGTGCCCTGCGAGAATCCGCAGTCCAGGGCCACGTCCTCGGTGAAGGTGAGGTTGTCCTTGTCATCGCTGAGCATGACTTCACCGCTGGCGTTGTCGAAGAAGGTGACCTTGCCGGTCTTGGGATCCTTGGTGTAGCTCACGACCAGCGGTGAATAGACCATGCAGCGTCCCACCTGCCGGTTGCGACCCGCGCCCTCGGAAACCTCGCCGACGCGCTCGATCCACGCCTCCAGCTCCTTGCCCTGGGCGCTCTTGTCGCCGGAGAACATGGTGATCGATCCCAGCGATCCGGTCTTCATGAAATAGATTTCGCGGCAGTGCATCGCGGTGTAGGCCGCGCCGGAGATGGCTTCCTCGATCCAGGCCACCACGCGGTGCTTGTCGCGCATGCGGGTCAGTGTCTCGGCGATCTCGTCGCCCTCGGTCACCAGGCCGCCGCCGGAGTTGATCCGGATGATGATGATCTGACCGGGGCCGTACTTGTCGGCCTCCTTCTCGATCTTCTCCATCTCATTGTGGCGCAGGCCCACGCCCACCATGCCGCCCAGCGGAAGGATGAAGACCTGGCGCCGCGTGTCGGTCTCGCCGACGCCGGGCTTGGCCGGGTCGTTCTTGGCGCTCTTCGCGGCCGTGTCCGAGGATTTCTGCGCGGGAGGCGCCGGAGTCTTGCCGGGCTGGACGCCGGCCGGAGTCGCGGGGGCCGCGGGCTTGGTCTGCGCGACCGCGGAGGTCGAGAGTGCGGCGAAGGCCACCACGAGGGAGAAGAACGATTTCATGGGTCGAATTCCTTGTTCAAGAAACATTCGGGTCATCGCCGCAGGCCGCCGCTGCCGCCGCTGGTGTTGGACTTGCCCTTTTCCTTCAACTCGAGGATCAAGGTGTCCACCTTGTTCATGTCCACACCGCGCTCCAACTTCCAGCGGAACTCAACCGCGGGATACTTCTTCATCGTGTCGCGGACCTTCTCCAGCGACTGCCGCGCGGAGTTGATCTTCTTGGGGTCCTGCTGGTTCTTTTCATACTCGCCGAAGGACTCGATGGATTTGGTGTAGGCCTTGCGCCACTCGGCAATGTAGTCGCTGACGATCTTCACGCCGTCCTGGTTGCTCTTGCCAAGGGAATCATCCCATTCGCGGTAGCCCAGCAGGAACATGAGGTCTTCAACGCTGTCGGCGATGCCGTCGCAGAGCCCCAGGTCTTCGGCGGTTTTGGCATCGAAGTTGGCAACGGCCTTCTCGTCGCCGTCGACCAAGAAGGTGCCTTTGGTGTCGTCGCGCCAGATAAGGTTGCGTCCGTCCCACGAGACGCTTAGCGTCTTCTCGGGGCGCATCATGGCCAGGCCGAGTTCGGGGGGATAGCCGCCACGGCGCAGGAATCCGTTGGCGATGCCGGTCCAGGCCGCCAGGAACTTGCGCACCACCTCGTGGTCGGGATGCCGCACGAACTCCATCACGCGGGCCATCCCCCACAACCGCGCGTTGCTGGACATATAGAGGTCGGGCCAGGCCAGGGCCAGCGCCGTGCTGAAGCCCACGGAGTCCTTCACCCACATCACCTGCGGAATGCCGCCCAGGTCGTCCTTGAGCAGGCTGACCATCTTGCGGGCGTCTTCGAAATCCATGCGGCCGCGCTCGGCGCGGTCGTCATCCTGCAGGTAGTCGCGACGGTTGACGTCGGCGCTTTCCAGTTGAAAGATGATCAGGTCCGGCTTCTTCTCCTTCACGTCCTTGGCGACCTTCTCATAGATGCTCAGGCGGATGTCGGTGCCGATCTGCCCATTGCCGTTGAGGCCCATGGGGATCACGTAAATTTTCGGCGCCTTGGAGGGATCCTTCTGGTTGATCTGGAGGGGGGACGGGGCGTCCGCCGCGAAGGCGCTGACCGCCGCCAGAATCATTCCGATGAGAATCGCTTGGTGCTTCATGATCCCCGAGTATACGGATCAAGGGCGGGAAAGTTGCCTGGCCAGATCGATCGCGGCCCTGGCGGAATCGATCCTTCCCTCGAGTTGCTCGTCGTAAACCGCGTCCAGGATGCGGCGGAATTCCGGACCCGCGCGCAGCCCCAGTTTGATCAGGTCATCCCCGGAAAGCAGTGGAATGGGCGAAATCCCTTCCTTTTCAAGCATTTGGAAGTCGCGGCGAATTGCCGCGGCGGGCCCGGCGGCTTCGGTGGCGTAGACCTCAAGCGCGTCCGGAAAGGCGGGATTGGCGGCGGTTCTTTTTTGCAGGGCCTTGGTCAACCCGGGCCAGCCGGAAAGGGACGAGCGGATGGAGAGGGCGCCGGCCAGGGCGTCGCGCTCCTTGTTGGAGAGCACCAGGGCCTTGGTCCATTGCTCGACGCGCTCCTGCCAGGGCAGCGCCGACTCCCGGTCCAGAAGCCATGCCGCCAGGACCGCGGCCTGCCCTGCGTCCGCGGAAAGCGCCCTGACCCGCCGCAGCGGCGATTGCGGCGCCGCCTCCAGAAGCGTCGAGGGAGCGAGCCCGAGCGACTCGATCAGTTCGACCGCCGCCACACGGCTGGGATGCGAAAGCATGCGGCGCAGTTCCTGGCCGACGCGCTCGCGGCTCACACCGCGCAACTCGCGGGCGTGGGCCCGGATCGCGGCCTCGGTCTCCGGCTCGATGGTCAGCTGGTAGCGAGCCGCGAAGCGCGCCGCGCGAAGCAGCCGGAGACGGTCCTCGGAGAGTCGCGCGTCCGGATCGTTGATGGCCCGCAGGGTCCGGGAGTCGATGTCGGCGCGGCCCTTCACATGGTCGACCACCTCGCCGCTCAGCGGATGCATGAAGAGCCCGTTGATGGTGAAGTCGCGGCGCATCGCGTCGGAGCGCTCGTCGCCGAGGGCGACCGCCTCGGGCCGGCGCCCGTCGAGGTAGCGGCCGTCGCTGCGGAAGCTGGCGACCTCGATGACGCGGCCCTTGTGGTGGACCAGGATCACGCCGAAACTCTCCCCCACGCCTCGCGCCTTGGGGAAGATCCGCTGGATGTCCTCGGTGGTGGCGCTTGTGGCGATGTCGTAGTCGGCGGGCGAGAGCTTCAGCAGCTCGTCGCGAACGCAGCCGCCCGCGAAGTAGGCGATGTGTCCGGCGTCCAGGAATTTTTTGGCGATCTCCTGGGCCGCCTGGCGGGCGCCGACGCTGGATTCGGATCGGTGTGACGCGTCAGCCATGCGCGTCCATCGTAGAGACCGGCCGGTCGCCGGGTCCCGGGGCGGGAAAGCGCCCGCCCGTGGCGCGGCGGATCGACTCGCGCCGGTTCAGGCGCAGGCGGTCCACTTCGCGGCGCAACCGTTCGATGCCGCCGTCGGGCTCGCGGCTCAGCTCCTCGGGATCGATGGCCTCCCCCGCCTCCACTTCGAGGCGCCCGAAGCATCTCGGCAGCTTGCGCGTCTTGGGCCAGACATCGAAGCAGCCCTCGACCCCGACCGGCACCACCGGCACCTTGGCCCTGCGGATGAGCAGCGCCACGCCGCGCTGGAAAGGCGCGATCGCGCCATCGTCGCAGCGGCCCCCCTCGGGATAGATCAGCAGGCAGCGCCCCGCGGCGAGCTCCTTCAGCGCCGCCTTGATCGCGGCGGAGTCGGAGCGCTCCTTCAGCGGAATCGCATTGAAGGAGCGGATCAGGGCGCCGAACAAGCGGTTGTTGAAGAGATCGCTGCGCGCGATGTAGGCGGTCTGCCGGTCGAAGGCGATCGCGGCGTGCGGCACCGGATCCAGATAGGACTGATGGTTTCCCACCAGCAGCACGCCCCCCCGGCGCGGAATGTGGTGCGCGTTCACCACCTTCATGCGCCAGAAAATCCGCGCGATCGTTCCGCAGAAGAGGGCGATGAAATCCCACCAGATCCCCTGCAGGAGCGAGCGACCGGGAACGCGGCGTGCGAAGTCGTGGAACATCAATGGTGCGCCGGGGCGGAGGCCGCGGCGGCGAGGCGCGATCCGAGCCGCTCCCGCGCCAGTTGCTCGAGCTTGGACACGACCGCCTCCAGGTCGAGATGGCTGGTGTCCACGCGGACGGCGCCGGTTGGAATCCGCAGCGGCCCCACCGCGCGGGTCGAGTCCACGTGGTCGCGGTGCTGGATCGCGCGAAGGATGCCCGCCTCGTCGGCGGCCTGGCCCGAGGACTTCAGTTGCGCGGCCCGCCGCTGCGCCCGCACGCGGGCGTCGGCCTCCAGATAAATGTGCAGCGGCGCGTCGGGGAAAACTTCCGAGCCCTGGTCGCGCCCCTCGGTGACCAGCCGCGGGTGGGCGGCGGCGATCTCGCGCTGGCGCCGCACCATCTCGCGGCGCACCTCGGCGCAGGCGGAGACCGGCGAGACCGCCTCGGTGACCTCGGAGGAGCGGATCAGGGCGCTGACGTCGCGCCGCCCCAGCAGCAGCCGCGGCGGGCTCGACTTCCAGTCGAAGGCCAGCGTCGTCGACGCCAGCGCGGCGGCGATCGACTCGCCTTCGTCGATCGGGATCGACTCCTCGATCGCCAGAAGCGCCGCGGCGCGGTACATGGCGCCGGTGTCCAGGAACTCCAGGCCCAGGCGCAGCGCCAGCAGATGGGCGACGGAACTTTTCCCCGTGCCCGCGGGGCCGTCGATGGTGATGATCAGGGGCTGCGCCGGGGAACTCATGCGGGCTCCGCCGCCTCGATCGCCGCGGAGAGCATGTCGCGGGCCATCCCCAGGGGCTTGATCGGATCCCCCTTGCCCATGTACTCCAGCGAAAGCGAATTGACATAGCCGACCGCGCGGAGAATCTCCACGCACTCGTCCAGGCTCCAGTCGGCGTGCTCGCCCGTGGCGGAGAAGCCCTTCACGCTTGCGGTGATCGACTGGGCATAGGGCGCCAGCTTGCGCAGTTCCTGGCTGACGCCCCCGTGGGCCGCGGCGTGCTGGAAGGAGGGCATGCTGCCGATGCGGAAACTTCCCACCTTCTTCACCAGGTCGATCAAGGCCTTCCCCTCGCTCAAGAGCCCCGGCGCGCTCTGCAGCAGCAGGTTGATCTCGAAGCGGTCCATCTCGACCATCGCCAGCTTGAGCGTGCGGGCCACCGCCTGCACGCGCTCCGGAGTCGTGACCTCCAGGGGAGTGACGGCCAGACTCGAGCAGCCCAGCCGCGTGGCGGCGGCGGCCAATCGGCGCAATCGCTCGAGCACGACGGCCTGGTTCTCCGGGCTCCACAGATCCAGCGGCGGCGACTCGATCAGCACCAGGAATGGGCAGTGCGCCTTGTCGGAGAGATCGCAGAGCCGGGCGATGTCGCTGGGCGTGCGGCCCGCGAGCAGGTCCGACGGGATGTTGAGACCGCGCAGTCCCATTTCCTCGCTGACGAATGTTGGAAGTTCAAAGAGGTCAAGTGGCTTTTTCGCCCGCTTCATCAGCGGTCGGAGCGAGCCGACCGAAAGCGTCAAAACCATTTGGGCTGTCATCCGCGGGTCTCTCTTTCGATGGGTGCAGGATAGCAAGCCCCGGGGACACTATGATCCCCCACCTCCCTGGAGATCACCATGAAGAGTCCCGAACAGTGCCGCGTCTCCGAAAGTCATGAATGGTTCATTGCCCAGCAGGGCGAAGTCACGGTGGGCATCACCCAGTTCGCCGCCAACGAGCTCACCGATGTCACCTACGTCCAGACCAAGCCCGTCGGCACGGCGATCGCCGTAGGCGATGTGGTCGGCGAGGTCGAGAGCGTCAAGACCACCAGCGAGGTCTACTCCGCGGTGGCCGGAACCATTTCCGCGGTGAACGACGCCGCGGTCAAGGATCCCTCGCTGCTCAACAGCGACCCCTACGGCAAGGGCTGGCTCGTGAAACTGAAGGTGAGCGACGTGTCCCCGCTGTCCAAATTGATGGACGCGAAGACGTACGACTCCAAGCATGCCGTCCACTGAGCCCGATCTCCGCGCCTGCCGAGTTCGACTGCGGGGAGTCCGGAAGAGCTACGCCATGGGCTCGCGCCGCGTCGAAGCCCTGCGCGGCGTCGACTTGGAGCTCATCGGGCCCGGCTTCCACGCCATCATGGGACCTTCGGGAAGCGGCAAGAGCACGCTGCTGCACCTGCTCGCCGGCCTCGACGCCGCCGACTCGGGGGAGCTCGAAGTGGGCGATTCGCGGCTCGACGGGCTTTCGGAAGGCGAATTGACGCTGCACCGCCGGCGCCGCAGCGGCGTGGTCTTCCAGGGATTCAATCTTCTGCCCACGCTCACCGCGCTGGAGAACGTCACCCTTCCCTCGACGCTCGACGGCATGACCCACGCCAGCGTGGCGGGCCGCGCCGAGGCGCTGCTGCGCGAGCTGGGACTGGGCGACCGGATCGACCACCGCCCCGACGCGCTCTCGGGCGGCGAGCAGCAGCGCGTCGCCATCGCCCGCGCGCTCCTGAACGAGCCCCCGGTGCTGCTGGCCGACGAGCCCACCGGCAATCTGGACAGCGACACCAGCGACCGGCTCTGGCGGCTGCTTGCGGATCTGGCGGCGCGGCGCGGCATGCTGGTGGTGATGGTGACGCACGAGCCGGCCGCGGCGGCGCACTGCGAACGGGTTCATGTTCTCCGAGATGGCCTCTTGGCCGGGAGCTTTGATGTTCAAGGAATGGATGCTTCCCAGTTGGCGCTTCGCGCGGCGGACCTTGTTCGCCCGCCCCGGTAGAAGCGCGCTGCTCTTCGCCGCGATCGCCCTGTCGAGCATGCTGGTGACGGGGGTGGGAAGCGGCATGCGCTCGGTGCAGAACAACGTGCGCGGCAAGCTGACCAGTCTGATGGGCGAGGTGGACGCGCGGTTGGTGCAGCAATCCGCGGCCCCCTTCTCCGCGGCGGTCGCGGAAAAAGTGAAGGCCTGGCCCGGGGTCGAAGCGGTCTCGGCGCGACGGCTCGGTTCGCTGACCCTCGGCCGCGCCGATGGCGCCCTGGACGCCGCCGGAAAGCCGCGCCGCTCCACGGCGCAGGCCCGCGGCGTCGATCCCGTCTCCGATCCTCGCTTCGACTCGCAGGCCCTGCAGGAGGGCGCCCGCCCCGTCGCGCCAGACCAGATTGCCCTGGACTCGGTGACAGCCGCGGCGCTGGAGGCGAAAGTCGGCGACAAGCTCCAGGTTCTTCGACTTGGCGCGCCGATGCGGCTGACCGTCTGCGGCATCGTGCCGCGGCCGATTCTGGGTGCCCTGCAGAAACCCATGGTCACGCTCTACCGCTCCACGCTGAACGAGGCCATGGGCCGACAGGACGAGGCGACCCAGATCGCGATCCTGCTCCAACCCGGCGTGGATATCCGCGCCTGGTGCGCCACCCACGCCAAGGATGTGGACGAGGACATGCTGCTTGAGCCCGCGGAGATGGCGACCTCGGGCATGGACAAGCAGGTGCTCGCGGGGCAGCTCGGCTTCACGCTGGCCACGGTGATCGCCTTTCTCGCCTGCTCCTTCATCATCGGCGTCGGCATGACCACGGCCGTGGCGGAGCTCGAGCGCGAATTGGCGACGCTGCGCTGCCTGGGCGCCTCGCGGTCGCAACTTTTCGCGGGGCAGTGCTGCGCCGGATTGGTGCTGAGCTTCACCGCGGGCATCGTCGGCGTGCCGCTGGGATTCGCCGGCGCCTGGTGCGTCACGTGGTGGTTTCGCGACACCCTGCCCGAGGGATTCACGCCCTCGTGGCTCGGGGCGTCGCTGGCCATGGGAGGCTCGTTGATGGCGGGTCTGCTGGGCGCGCTGAACCCCGCCCGCATCGCGTCGCGGACCTCGCCGCTGGAGTCGCTGCGCCGACGCGCCACACCCGTGTGGCGCCCGGGGCTCTGGATCTGCCTGGGCGCCGGAGTGCTCTGTGCCGCATTCGAAATCGCCGTGCTCACGCTGGCGGCGGACTCCCAGCAGAAATTCTGGCTGCATGCGCTGGCGGGACTGCCGATCATCCACATTGGCTGGTTCCTGCTGTGCGTTCCGATTTTGCAGGCGGCGGGCGCGCTGCTGAGCGGCCCATTGACCAAACTGCTCTCCCTGCCGCCGGGACTCCTGCGCGGCGGCGTGTCGCGGGCGCCCTACCGGCTGGGCCTGACCGCCGGCGCGCTGATGATGGGCATGAGCATCCTGGTCAGCACCTGGAGCAATGGGGAAAGCATGCTCAACGAGATCCGCTCGAAGGTCAAGTTCGGCGATGCCTTCGCCTTCAAGGTCAGCGGCCTGAGCCCGCGGGACCAGGATGCGCTGCGGATTCTTCCCGGCGTGCGCCACGCTGCCGCCGTCGGATACCTGCCGCTGAAGACTGGGGCCACGATGGCGCTGGGGGTGCAGTCCATCGCGCCGCCAAACGTCATCTGCGTCGGGTTCGAGCCCGATTCCTTCTTGCAGATGAACCGCCTGGACTGGGTGCGCGGTTCCCCCGAGTCCGCACTGCCGATGCTGCGCAGCGGCGAGGGCGTGCTGGTCGCGGAGCAGTTCCTGACCGCGCGCGGCATCGACGTGGGGGATTCCATCGAACTCATCGGCGCCCGCAGCCGCGTCGAGATGAAAGTGGTCGGCGTCGTCTCCAGCGCCGGGCTGGACATGGCCACCCAGGTGTTCGGCATCCGCAGCGTCTACATGGAGCACGCCATGAGCTGCGTCTTCATGGACATGTCGGCGGTCGCGCGGCACTTTGGCGTGCGCGACGCCGTCATCATGCAGATGGACCTGGGGCCGGAGGGATCGGCCGCGCTGGACGAGGCGCTCGCCGCCGAAGTGGCCCAAGCCGTGCCCGGGGCGCTCTTCGCCAGCGGCCGCGCCATCCGCGCCCAGATCGACGAGGTCGGCCAGGTGATCCTGGGCATGAGCGGGGCGATCGCTTTCGCCGCGATGCTGCTGGGATGCGTCGGCGTGGGCAACGTGATTGCCGCGCAAGTCGCGGGGCGCGGCCACGAATTCGGCGTGCTTCGCGCCACCGGCGCCGACCGGAGCTCCGTCGCGGGACTGGTGCTCGCCGAGACCGCCCTGATCGCCCTGACCGCGATCCTCGCGGGCACCGGACTGGGCATTGAGTTGGCGCTGGCGGGGTGCGTGCTCTACCGCGACCTGGTAGGCCTCCAACTCTCTCCCATTTTTCCGCTGGTGCCCTGGCTGATCGGAGCCGCGACCATGCTGCTCTTCGCGCTGCTCGCCGCCGCGCCCGCCATCCGGAGGCTGCTGGGGAAATCCCCGCGTGAACTTCTGGCTGGAAACTCCTGAGCGCCGCTCGCACGGGAGCCCCCCGCTTCCTACAGTGCGTGCGTGAGCGACCGCACATTCCAACTCAAGGCGCCCTTCGTCCCCACCGGCGACCAGCCCGCGGCGATCGAGTCGCTGGTGCAGGGCCTGGGCGAGGGGCGCCGCTGGCAGACGCTGCTGGGCGCCACCGGAACCGGCAAGACCTTCACCATCGCCAACGTGATCCAGCGGGCACGCAAGCCCACGCTGGTCATCAGCCACAACAAGACGCTCGCCGCCCAGCTCTACGAGGAGCTCCGCGAGCTCTTCCCCACAAACTCGGTGAACTACTTCGTGAGCTTCTACGACTACTACCAGCCCGAGGCCTACATCCCGCAGCGCGACATCTACATCGAGAAGGATGCCTCGCGCAACGATGACCTGGACCGCCTGCGCCTGGCGGCGACCAGCGCCCTGCTTTCGCGCAATGACGTCATCGTGGTCGCCAGTGTGAGCTGCCTCTACGGCCTCGGCAGCCCGGACGAGTACATGAACAAGATGCTCGCCGTCCGCCGCGGCGAGAAACTCGATCGCCGCGCCTTTTTCCTCGGCCTGACCACCATGCAGTACTCCCGCAACGAGGCGGCCCCCGAGCGCGGCAATTTCCGCGTGCGCGGCGATCTGATCGAGGTGCACCCCGCCTACGAGCAGCACATGATCCGCATCGGCATGTTCGGCGACCAGGTGGAGCGGATCGAACTGGTCGATCCGGTGAGCGGCGAAATCCTGGCCGAGGAGGTCGCCGCCTTCATCTTCCCCGCGAAGCACTACATGATGCCCGAGGACCAGATGCAGAAGGCGCTGGCGGACATGCGCGGGGACTTGGACGCCCGCGTGCTCGAGCTGCGTTCCCAGGGAAAGCTGGTCGAGGCGCAGCGGCTGCAGGGCCGGGTGCGCTACGACCTGGAAATGATCCAGGAGACGGGGTTCTGCAGCGGCATCGAGAACTACAGCCGCTACTTCGACGGACGCACCGCTGGCGAGCGCGCCTTCTGCCTGCTGGACTACTTCCGCAGCATTCCCGGCCGCGCCAAGGAGGACTGGCTCGTGGTCATCGACGAGTCGCACGTCACGATCCCGCAGATGCGCGGCATGTATTTCGGCGACCGCAAGCGCAAGGAGACGCTGGTGGAGCATGGCTTCCGACTGCCCGCCGCGCTGGACAACCGGCCGCTCACCTTTCCCGAGTTCGAGTCGCTGGTGCCGCAGGCGATCCTGGTCAGCGCCACGCCAGGACCGTGGGAGCTCGAGCAGTGCGGCGGCGTGGTCACCGAGCAGGTCATCCGCCCCACCGGCCTGGTCGATCCACCGATCGAGGTCCTGCCGGCGATCACTCAGGTCGCCGACCTGGTCGAGCGCGCCCGCGAGCGCGCCGCCCGGGGCGAGCGCACCCTGGTCACCGCGCTGACCAAGCGCCTCTGCGAGGATCTCTGCGAGCACCTGGACAAGCGCGGACTCCGCGTCCGCTACCTGCACAGCGAGATCGAGACGCTCGACCGCCTGGAACTGCTGCGCGAGTTGCGCGAGGGGGTGTTCGATGTGCTGATCGGGGTCAACCTGTTGCGCGAGGGACTGGATCTTCCCGAGGTGAGCCTGGTCTGCATCCTGGACGCGGACAAGCAGGGTTTCCTGCGCAGCACCTCCAGCCTGATCCAGACCATGGGCCGGGCCGCCCGCAACGCCAATTCGCAGGCCATCCTTTACGCGGACAAGGTGACAAAGGAGATGCAGGCGGCGATCGACGAGGTCTCGCGCCGGCGCCAGAAGCAACTCGCCCACAACAAGGCAAACCACATCACCCCCGAGACGATCACCAAGGCGATTCGGCGCGGCATCGAGCAGGAGCTCGCCGCCTCGCGCAGCGTCCGCGCCGCCGCGGGCCGCAAAGAGGAGAAGGAGATGGACCGGCACGAATGGATCGAGTCGCTCCACGCCGAGATGCTGCAGGCCGCCGAGCGCCTCGAGTTCGAGGCCGCGGCCAAGCTGCGCGACCGCATCAACCGCATCAAGGCGGCGCCGACCCTGGAAGGCGTGGCCCTGCCGGAAGAGGAGGATCCCGCGGCGAAGCGCTCCACCAGCGCCGGCATGCCCGGCACGCGCGGCAGCGGGAAGCGAATTTCCTGAATCCATCGAGCGGGCGCCCTTGAAAAACAACTCAGCCCCGCGATTGCGGGGCTGTTCCATTTCAAGGCCTGAATGTCGTTCGATCAGTGGCGGGGCATCAGCGAATCCGCCAGCATGCTTCGCCCGAGGCGGATGCGGCGGCTCGCCTCTCGGAGGGCCGCCATTTCCACGGCGTCCGGAACTTCATCGAAGGCCGGCCGGCGAACCAATTCGAACTCATCCTTGGGGATGGTCGGTTCCGCGACGGCAGTGGTTCGATTTCGGTTTTCCATGGATCTGTACTTTATGCTGACGGTCGTCCTTCTGGGTGTATCGGCTGAAACCAAGAGTTTTGCCGCAAGAAATTCTCTGGCGGCCCCACCATGCCGCCTTGTATTCAAATATCCACCTCCAAAGATGAAAGTGTGATGTGATCTTCAACATTTTTCAATTATTGATTCGCCAGGGCACTTTGAATGTTCCTATAAGTTGACCGCCCCCCGCCCCGGCTAGATTGCCCTTCCGATCACTGCCCGTCCGAGCCCTTCATGTCCGAACCCAAACGAGAAATTCGAGTCCGGCACGCCTGCGAGCACAACCTCAAATCGCTGTCGCTGTCGATTCCGCGCGACCGCCTGGTGGTCTTCACGGGCGTCTCTGGAAGCGGCAAGAGCAGCCTGGCCTTCGACACCATCTTCGCCGAGGGGCAGCGCAAGTACATGGAGAGCCTCTCCGCCTATGCGCGGCAGTTCCTCAACCAGATGCAGAAGCCCAATGTGGAGCGCATCGACGGACTGCCGCCGACGATCGCGATCCAGCAGCGGGCGGGCGGCCACACGCCGCGGAGCACCGTGGCCACCACCACTGAGATCTACGACTCCATGCGCCTGCTCTGGGCCCGCTGCGGCACGCCCACCTGCTGGCACCGAAGCGACGCCGGGAAAATCTGCGGCAAGGAGATCACCGCGCTGAGCTCGACCCAGATCACCGACTCCATCCTCGAGTCGTTTGCGGGAAAGAGAGTCATGCTGGCGGCCATCGTCATCCGCGGCAAGAAGGGCTTCCACAAGGAGGCGCTGGAGGCTCTGCAGAAGCAGGGTCTCGTCCGCGCCCGCGTGGATGGCAAGCTCGTCGATCTTCGAGAAGCCCTGAAAGCCGGCGGCGAAAATCCGCTGGGACTTGGGCGCTACGAGCTGCACACCGTCGAGGCGATCCTGGACCGGATCGTTCCGGAAGCGGGCGACCGGCAGCGCCTGGCCGAAAGCGTGGAGACGGCGCTCAAGCTCGGCGAAGGCAGCATGCTGGCCCTTGTCGAGGAGGGCGAGGGTTGGCGGGAGCATGGATTCAGCGAAAAACTCGCTTGCGCCGAGCACCCTGAATGCTCGCTCGCCGAGCTGGAACCGCGGTTGTTCTCCTTTAATTCGCCGCAGGGAGCCTGCCCCGCGTGCAGCGGCCTTGGTCAGATCCAGGAGTTCGACCCGGAGCTGGTGGTGCCCAATCCCGACCTCGGAGTCGCCGACGGCGCGATCGAGCCGTGGCGACGCAACGGGCGGCGGATGAACATCTACTACGGCCGGATCCTGCGCGCCTTCTGCGATCGTTTCGAGATCGAGCGCACCCTGCCCTACTCCAAGATGCCGGCCAAGATCCGCCGTTACCTGATGGAGGGCATTCCCGAGGAGGAGGCCGACAAGCTTGGAGTCAAGTTCGAGGGCGTGCTGCCGAATCTTCGACGCCGCTATCTGGAGACCGAGAGTGAATTCGCCAAGGAGCGCCTTTCGCACTACATGCGCGGCGCCGCCTGCCCTGCCTGCCAGGGCCAGAGGCTCCGTCCCGAAAGTCTCGCCGTGAAGATTCGCGGCGAGGGAAAATCGATGAGCATCGCCGAAGCGTGCGGCCTGAACGTGGGCCGCGCCATCCCCTTCTTCAAGGACCTCAAACTTTCTGCGGGGAACAAGTCGATCGCCCAGCCCATCCTGAAGGAGATCGATTCGCGGCTGGGATTTCTGGCCAGCGTCGGGCTCGACTACCTCACCCTGGACCGGGCGAGCGGAACGCTCTCGGGGGGCGAGGCGCAGCGCATCCGCCTGGCGACCCAGGTGGGCAGCGGCCTGGTCGGCGTCTGCTATGTCCTGGACGAGCCGACGATCGGACTGCACCAGCGCGACAACGACCGCCTGGTGAAGACGCTGCGCCAGCTCACCGACATCGGCAACTCCGTCATCGTGGTCGAGCACGACGAAGACACCATCCGCGCCGCCGACCATGTGGTGGACATCGGCCCGGGGCCGGGCCGGCTTGGCGGAACGGTCGTGGCCCAGGGAACGCCCGCCGAGGTCGCCGCCCATCCCACAAGTCTGACCGGCATGTACCTGCGCGGCGAGCGGCGCGTCGAGCTGCCGGGCGCGCGACGGCCGGTGAGCGAGAAGCGATCGATCGTCGTCAAGGGAGCCCGCGAAAACAACCTCAAGAAAATCGATGTCGCATTCCCCCTCGGCGGATTCATCTGCGTCAGCGGCGTCTCCGGCAGCGGCAAAAGCTCGCTGGTGAACGAGGTGCTGCTCAAGGCGGCGCTCAAGGCCGTGCACGGATCCAAGGTCGCCGTCGGGGCGCATGACCGCGTGACAGGGCTCGAGGCCGTCGAGCGCGTCGTCGAAGTGGACCAGAGCCCGATCGGCCGGACGCCGCGCTCCAATCCCGCGACCTACACCGGCATCTTCGACGACATCCGCAAGCTCTTCGCCGCCGTCCCCGAGAGCCGCGTCCGCGGCTACGAGCCGGGCCGCTTCTCCTTCAACGTGAAGGGCGGCCGCTGCGAGGCGTGCCAGGGCCAGGGCGTGCGCCGGATCGAGATGCATTTCCTGCCCGATCTTTTCGTGACCTGCGAAGCCTGCAAGGGAACGCGCTACGCGCGGGAGACGCTGGACATCCGCTTCAAGGGCAAGACCATCGCCGAGATCCTGGAGCTGACCATCGACGACGCCGTGGAGTTCTTCGCCGCCCACGGGCGCATCCGCGACATGCTGGCGTGCGTGCGCGACGTCGGCCTGGGCTACATGCACCTGGGCCAGGCCAGCACCACGCTCTCCGGCGGCGAGGCGCAGCGCATCAAGCTGGCGACCGAGCTGGGCAACCGCTCCTCGGGCTCGACGCTCTACGTGCTCGACGAACCCACCACCGGACTGCACTTTGACGATGTCCGCAAGCTGCTGGAAGTGCTCAACCGGCTGGCGGACGCGGGTCACACGCTCATCGTGATCGAGCACAACCTCGACGTGCTCAAGTGCGCGGACTGGATCATTGACCTGGGCCCGGAGGGCGGCGACCGCGGCGGCGAGATTCTCGCCACAGGGACGCCGGAGATGGTCGCCCAAAGCGACGCCAGCGCCACGGGCCGCTACCTGCGCCCGGTGCTTGTCCGCTCGGCGCGATCGGAGCCAACGAAGACCGTGGTCCGAGCGAAGACGAAGCGCGCCGCCTCGAAAACTTCGTAGCCGCGCCGATACACTCGCACCATGGCTCCCGGCGACGCCGCTCTCACCCTCAGGCATGTGACGCACACGGGGGATTCCAACCACCAAGGCACGATTTTCGGCGGCAAGATCTTGAGCCTCATCGACGAGGCGGCCTATCTGGAGGCGCGCAAGCATGGCTTGCACCGCTGGGTCACGGTCCTCTTCGACCGCGTCGAGTTCAAGGCGCCGGTCTTCACGGGGGATGTGCTCACCCTCTACACCCGCACCGTCGCCACCGGCCGCAGCAGTGTGACGGTCGCGGTGAGCGTGGAGGCGGAGCGCTACCGGGGCGGCGAGAAGATCATGGTGACCCACGCGACGGTCAAGATGGTCTCGGTGGACCGCGACGGACGAAGCGTGGATTTTCGCTCGAAGCCGAACATCGGCGACGACCGGGCCGCGGGATGCGCGCCGGCATGAGCGATCCGGTCCGGGTGGCATGCCTGCTCTCGGGCGCCGGCCGCTCGGTCGCCAATCTGCATGGCGCCATCGCCCGAGATTCGCTTCCCATTTCGATCGTGATTGCGGCGTCGACGCGCCCCAACGTGGAGGGACTCCGTGCGGCCGCCGAGCTGGGGATTCCCATCCGCGAAATCCCCGCGATCCCCGCGGACACGCTGGACGATCGACTCGACGCGGCGCTGGAGGAGGCCGGAACCGAGCTGGTGGTGCTCGCGGGATATCTGCGGCTTTTTCGCATGGCGCACTGGAAGGACCGCTGCATCAACATCCATCCCTCGCTCCTGCCCAAGTTCGGCGGCCGCGGCATGTGGGGGGAGCGCGTCCACAAGGCGGTCCTGACTGCGGGTGAGAACGAGAGCGGATGCACCGTGCACTGGGTCGACGATCGCTATGACCAGGGCTCGATCATCCTTCAGCGCCGCTGCCCGGTGGAGCGCGGCATGGACGTCCGGCAGCTCGCCCGGCGCGTCTTCGAGGAGGAGCGGCTCGCGCTGCCCGAGGCCGTCGCCCGGGTGGCCCGATGGATCCGTTGCGGCGGCCCTCGACCGGCGCTCGAGGGCGCCGCAGCGCCGGGAACCCGAAACTTCGGAACTTTCTAAATTTGAACTTGTGATTTGCCCATTCGCGCCGTAGGGTGGAGTGGAGCCCGGTGCGTTCCATACGAAAGGATTCCGCAATGCTGGTGAATATCAGTGCCAAACACCTGGAGTTGACCCCCGCCATCGAGCAGTACATCCGGGGCAAAGTGTCGCGGATCGAGCGTCACTTCGACAAGGTCCTTCAGATCACGTTCGTGATCGAAAAGGAGCCCCACCACGGCTTCCACGTGGAATTGATCACCGACGTTGAGCACCACGAGGATTTCATCGCCAACAGCAAGCACGACGACCTTTACGCATGCATCGACCTGGTGCTGGACCGCGGCGTCCGCCAGCTCACCGACCACAAGGACCGGCTGCGCAACCGCAAGCACACCGGGGCCGACCAATCGCCCTGAACGAATCGGGCCGAAAAAAGTGATGACGGTTCCAGGCCCCGGCGGTATCCTGAGGATCGCTTTGACTGAAAGGAATGGATTTCGCGCATGAAACTTCGCCAGTTGGTGATGGAAACAGCGATCGTTCCGGGCCTGAAATCGGCCAAGCGCGACGAGTGCATCGGCGAATTGCTCGATGCCCTGGTGTCGGGCGGCGCTTTCAAGGCCGCCCAGCGCGACGAGTTCCTCAAGGCGGTCGTGAAGCGCGAGCGCAAGGGCTCCACCGGTTTCGGCCACGGGGTCGCCGTGCCCCATGTCAAGACGCTCGAGGTGAAGAAGTGCGTTGCCGCCATCGGCCTGCATCCCGCGGGCCTGGACTTCAATGCGCTGGATCGCCAGCCGGTGCACGCGATTTTCCTGCTGCTCAGCCCCGAGGACAAGCCCGAGCTGCATCTCGAGGCGATGGAGGGGCTCTTCTCCATCCTCAGCCAGGACCAGTTCCGAAAGTTCCTCCGCCAGGCGAAGTCCGTCGCGGAGGTCGTCACCCTTCTCGAGGAAGCGGACGCCAGTTCAGTGGTACGCTAAGGGCTTGAAATCCTCGCGTGTCGTGATTTCGAACCGGCTGGGGCTGCATGCTCGTCCCGCGATGGCGTTCGCCTCGATGGCGGGCACTTTTCGCAGCGCCGTCAAGGTGACTCGCACCGACAACCCCGAGCGCGTCGACGGCAAGAGCGTAATGCAGATTCTGATGCTGGCCTGCACCCAGGGAACCGAGATCGAGATCGAAGCCGAGGGCGACGACGAGCGCGAGGCCGTGGCAGCGCTGTGCAAGCTGGTGGAAAGCCGGTTCGAAGAGGAATGACCATGCCCGAGACGATCGCGATCGCAGGCGATGGACAGATGGCGCTGGTGATGTCAGCGATCGCCGCCGAGTCCGGGCACGCGGTCCGCCTGTGGAGCCCCTTTCCCGAGGCCGCGAAGGAACTGGAAAAAACCCGCGAGAGCCCGCGGCTCCATGGCTTTCGACTGCCCGAGTCCGTGCGCGTCGGCGCCTCCATCGCGGAGGCCTTCGCCGGCGCGACGCTCGCGATCAGCGCCATTCCCACGCAGTTCGCCCGCGCCGTCTGGCAGCGCATCGCGCCGACGCTGCCCGCCGTTGGAATCGTGACCGTCACCAAGGGCGTGGAAGTCACCTCGCTCTGCCCGCCGTTGGAGGTGCTGCGCGCCGCGACCGGGAGGCGCCCGCTGGCGGTGCTGAGCGGGCCCACCATCGCCGGCGAGCTGGCCCGGCAGCTTCCGGCGACGCTGCTCTGCGCCAGCGATGACCCGGCCTTCGCGCAGAAGGTGCAGGGAATTTTCGCGAGGCCGTGGCTGCGCATCTACACCAGCCCCGATCCGATCGGCGTGGAGATCGCCGGCGCCGCCAAGAACGTGGTGGCGCTCGCGGCGGGCATGCTCGACGGACTGGGGATGGGTTACAACGCCAAGAGCGCGCTGCTGGCGCGGGGCCTTTCCGAAATTTCGCGGCTCGGCCTGGCGATGGGCGCGAAGCAGGAAACTTTTTTTGGCATCGCCGGAGTCGGCGACCTGGCGACCACCTGCTTTTGCCCCGAGGGTCGCAACCGCTCGCTGGGCGAGAAGATCGGTCGCGGTGTCTCACTCGCCGACGCGCTGGCCGCCACCGACAGCGTGGTCGAAGGGGTGGAAACCTGCAAAAGTCTGCGTGCCCTGGCTCAAAAACATGCGGTGGAGCTGCCCATCGCCGCGGCCGTACACCAGGTGCTCTTCGAGCATCTTCCCCCGGCCCAGGCGGTCCGCGACCTGATGAGCCGCTCCTCGAAAGCGGAGCGCATCGGATGAAGCCGGTGAACTCGGCGCCGGCCGACCGCGTAGGGCCGGACTTCCCCGTGATAGGCTCCGACCCGGGCCGACAACCCCCGAGCGCACGAATCGGCCAGCGACACGATCCAAGAATTCCAACATGAGCCAATCCACCGCACTCCAATCCAAGTCCTCCTCGCGGCGTGAACTCTCGCAGGGCGGCGAGCGCCTCGAGCGCCGCCTCTTCGCGGCGCTGGCCGGCGGCATCCTGCTGCTCACCAGTTGGGTCGGAAGCCTGCTCGGCCTGCAACCCCAGGTCGCCCAGATTCCCGCGGCGATCGGCGCCCTGATGCTGGTGGCGCCGCTGGCCTACGGCGCGCTGCAGGAGATGAAGATCGGCCGGCCCAGCGGCGACTCCCTCGCCTGCCTGGCGGTTCTGGCGGCGCTGGCGAACAACCTCTACCTGGCGGCGGGTTTCCTGGCTTTCTTCCTCTGGCTCAGCGAGCTCATTCTCAGCCGCACCGCGTGGGGCGCCCAGCGTGCCATCCGCGACCTGGTCGAGTTGACGCCGGACATCGCCCGCCTGATCCAGGCCGACGGCAGCGAAAAGGAAACCACGCTGGACCAGGTCCGCGTCGGGCAGAAAGTGCGCGTGCGCCCCGGCGAGAATCTCCCCGTGGACGGCCGCATCATCGCGGGGCAGAGCAGCATCAACCAGGCCAGCTTGACGGGCGAGGCCATTCCGATTGAAGGCAGCGAAGGAACGCTGGTGTATGCCGGTACGACCAACCTCACCGGACAGCTGGACATCGAAGTGACCGCGGTCGCCGGCGAGAGCACGATCGGCAAGGTCGAGTCGCTGATCCGCGAGGCGGAGAACGCCAAGGGGCACCGACAGGAATTGATCGAGCGGCTGGCCACCTACTACGTGCCGGTGGTGCTGATGGTGGCGGCGCTGGTCTGGTTCTTCACCAGCAAGAGCGAGATCGCCTCGGTGCGCGACCAGGCGGCGGAGCGCGCCGTAACCGTGCTGGTGGTGACCTGCCCCGGCGCGTTGCTGATCGCCTATCCCACCGCCATGGTCGCGGCCTTCGCCGCGGCGGCGCGGCTGGGCATCATGATCAAGACCACCCGCGTGCTCGAGAGCGCCTCCAACATCGACACCGTGGTCATGGACAAGACCGGAACGCTGACCACCGGCAAGTTCAGCGTGGGCCGCCTCGCCCCCGCCGACGGCGTCGACCCCGCGGTGCTGCTGCAGGCCGCGACCGACGCGGAGCAGAGCAGCAACCATCCGCTGGCCCGCAGCATTCTGGAGACGGCCGCCAAGGCGCGGATCCTGCCGCGGGCGATTCGCGACTACAAGGAATTGCACGGGCGCGGCGTCTCGGCGCAGACCCCCGACGGCACGGTCCTTGCGGGCCGGGCGCAGTGGCTTCTGGAGAACGACGCCTCCATCGCCGGCGCGGTCGAGCAGGCCTCCAAGCGCATCGAGGGCATGAGCAGCGTGCACGTCATGCTCGGCGGGCGCTACCTGGGCGCCGTGGGACTGGAGGACAAGCTGCGGCAGAACGCCAGCGAGGTCATCGCGCGACTGCGCGAGCTGGGCGTGCGCAAGGTCTGCATCTTCACCGGCGACCGGCTCGGCGTGGCCACCCGCGTTGGCGAAGCGGTCGGCGTGGATTCCATCGAGGCGGAGTGCCTGCCCGAGGAGAAGCACGAGGAGTTGAAATACCTGATCCGCCGCGGACACCGCACACTGGTGGTGGGCGACGGCATCAACGACGGGCCGATCCTGGCCAGCGCCGATGTGGGCGTGGCCATGGGACTTTCCGGAAGCGACATCGCCACCAATTCGGCCGGCGTGGCTTTGATGAACGACGACCTCCGCCACATTCCCTTCCTGCTCGAGCTGGCGCGACGCGCCCGCGGCATCATCGCCCTGAACATCGCGGCGGCGCTGGTGCTGGCCCTGGTGGGTCTGGCGCTGGCGGCCACGGGCCGGATCCAGATCTGGATCACCCCCTTCTATCAGGCCGGCGCCTACATCTTCGTCATCGCCAACTCCCTGCGACTGGTGCGCTTCGGCGAGGACGTCAAGGGCGCCGAGGACATCCGCCGCTCGCTCGAGGCCAGCCGGCCGGTCAAGCCGACCCGCCAGGCCGACCTGCAGCGCGTCACTTCGGGATGACCACTTTATTTTGCACGGGCGCTCGCGGCCGCTTCAGGACGGCGCGCGCTATGCGTTGCCCGCCACCGCCAATGGAAATTTATTTTCCGCCGCCGGACTTGCGGAGCTCGTCGAGAATCTCGGTGGCCTCCGCCTCGGTCAGGCCGCCCGTGCCGATGCGCACCGGCACCTGCCGCGACAGCGACGACTCCAGGGTGGCGTCGCAGACGATCTTGCCCTTGTACAGCAGCACCAGCAATTCCTTGACGTGGCTCCCGGTCTCCGCCTGCAGGTTGATCCGCGAGGAGATTTTCACGTCGAAGTAGAGCCAGGTGTCCCCGGACTTGGAACGACCCGCGTTGGAAATTTCCGAGAAGCGCAGCACGGGATTCGGATTCATCCACACCGTGTTGGCCTCGGTGCGCGGCTCGTCCCGGTAGGTCATGGGCACGTAGTCCTTCTTGGGCTTCGTGCTGGCCAGATGCCACTCCAATTGAAAGGGCGGCTTGGACGGATCGACCGGTTCCGTGGACTTGCATCCGCACAGAAGCGCGGCGGCCGCCAGGGCAAGAAGCATCGTGGTCCGGCTCACGCGATGGTGATCTCGGTGTCCAGGAAGACGTCCTGGACGGCGTTGAGCAGCTTGACCCCGTCGGCCATCGACTTTTGGAAAGCCTTGCGCCCCGAGATCAGACCGGTGCCGCCGGCGCGCTTGTTGATGACGGCGGTGCGTACCGCCTGGGCCAGGTCGTCGGCGCCACCGGAGGCGCCGCCCGAATTGATCAGACCCGCGCGGCCGCTGTAGCAGTTGAGCACCTGGTATCGGGTGAGGTCAATCGGATGGTCGGTGCAGAGATCGGTGTAGATGCGCGGATCGAATTTGCCGTAGCTGGAGCCGCCCATGTTGAGCGCCTGGTAGCCGCCGTTGAGCTCGGCCTGTTTCTGCTTGATGATGTCCGCCTCGATGGTGACGCCCAGATGGTTGGCCTGCCCGGTGAGGTCGGCGCTGACGTGGTAGTCCTTGCCATCCTTCTTGAATCCGGAGTTGCGCAGGTAGCACCAGAGGAAGGTCACCATGCCCAATTGATGCGCCTCCTGGAAGGCCTTGGCGACCTCCACGATCTGCCGGTCGGAATCATCGGAACCAAAATAGATGGTGGCGCCAACCGCTGCCGCGCCCAGATTCCACGCTTCCTTGACCGAGCCGAACATGATCTGCTCGAACTTGTTGGGCATGGTCAGCAGCTCGTTGTGATTCAGCTTGACCAGGAAGGGAATCTTGTAGGCGTATTTGCGGCTGACCGAGCCGAGCACGCCGAAGGTCGTGGCCACGCCGTTGCAGCCCCCCTCGATGGCGAGCTTGACGATGTTCTCTCCATCGAAGTAGAGCGGATTCTTCGCGAAACTGGCTCCGGCGGAGTGCTCGATGCCCTGGTCGACCGGCAGGATGCTCAGGTAGCCGGTGCCCGCGAGGCGGCCGGTGTTGAAGAAGAGCTGCATGTTGCGCAGCACCTGCGGATTGCGGTCGGACCCCACCCAGATCCGGTCCACGAAATCCGGACCGGGAAGGTGGAGCAGCTTCTTGTCCACCTTGGCCTTGTGCGTCAGCAGGCTGGCGGCTTCCGCGCCAAGTATTTCAGAGGTTCTGCCCATCGTCGATGTCGCCATGGTTCTGCTCCTGTGGACATGACTGTACCCGACCTTCCGGAGGCGTCCATCGCCGGGACCGGCGCGATGGAATGGTCGGCCGCGGTAGGCTGGGCCGATGCGGATCTATGCGGGCATCGACGAGGCGGGCTACGGGCCCCTGCTCGGGCCGCTGACTGTCGCATGCACGGCGTGGAACACAGAGGAGTCGCTGGGACTCTGGCCCGACCTGTGGAGCGCTCTCTCGAGCGCCGTGTGCCGGCGACCCAACGACTCCAAGGGCCGCGTGGCGGTCGACGACTCCAAGACGCTCAAGGGTGCGAAGGCGGCGAAATCCCATCCGCTGCGGAACCTCGAGCGCGGCGTGCTTTCCATGCTCGACGCCATGCAGCGCGAGTCACGTCCGGGGGAAATCGATTTCTTTCCGCTGAACGAGGGCGATTTCCTGTGCCGCCTCGGCTGCGATCCCGCCGCCGCCCTGCCCTGGCACCGGGAGCAGAATGCAACCCAGCTTCCCGTGGCGACGCCCAAGGACGACCTGCAGATCACGGCCAACCGCGTGCACCTGGCTTTTGCTCCTTCCGGCGCCCGGCTGGCGCTGATGCGCTGCGTCATCGTGGAGCCGGAGGAGCTGAACCGACTCTCGAAGATCGCGGGCAGCAAGGCGGCGGTGAACGAGCTGGCCCTGCTGCGGCTGCTGTGCGAGCTGCGCGAAAAATTCGCCGATGCGGATCTCTGCGTCGCCTGCGACCGACAGGGCGGGCGCACCCGCTACCTCAAGCCGCTGCAGCGGGCCTTTCCCGACGCGGTGGTCCGCATCCACGACGAGAGCGACCGCGGCAGCCGCTACGAGCTCTTCGAGGGAAGCCGGCGCATGAGCGTCTCCTTCGAGGTCGACTCGGAGGAGCGCCACCTTCCCGTCGCGCTGGCCAGCATGACCGCGAAGTACGTCCGCGAGCTGAGCATGGCGCGCTTGAACGCCTACTTCACCCAGCGGATGCCCGGGCTCGCCCCGACCGCGGGCTATGTCGAGGATGGAAGGCGGTTCCTGGCGAAGATCCGCCCGCATCTGGCCCAATGGGGGGTGGAAACCGATGATTTGGTGCGAAAAATGTGAGGTGGGCTCCCGGGCGGCCTCCCGCGACGACCGCGGCGGCAAATCCCGCCAACCCTTGACCTGACCCACTAAAAATGCCTACTCTCTTCGATTCTCCACCGCAGGCGTCCCATTGCGGTTGGAGGCGATTTCGGGACGCACGCACGCCTTTCACACGCCCCGCGGGGCAGACGAGTTAGCCACATGCCCATTGATCTGACCAAGGTTCGCAACATCGGAATTTGTGCCCACATCGACGCCGGCAAGACCACCGTCACGGAGCGCATTCTTTTCTACACCGGAAAGATCCATCGCATGGGTGAAGTGCATGAAGGCACCGCCACCATGGACAGCCTTGAGGAAGAGCAGAAGCGCGGCATCACCATCCAGAGCGCCGCCACCACCTGCCCATGGGAAGCCGACGGCGTCGAGTACAAGATCAATCTGATCGACACCCCGGGCCACGTGGATTTCACCATCGAAGTGGAGCGCTCGCTGCGCGTGCTCGACGGCGCGGTCGCGGTGTTTGACGGCAAGGAAGGCGTGGAGGCCCAGAGCGAGACGGTATGGCGCCAGGCCGACCGCTACGGCGTTCCGCGACTCTGCCTGATCAACAAGATGGACAAGCTCGGCGGCGACTTCGACTACTCCTTCGGCAGCATCAAGGCCCGCCTTGGCGCCAACGCCATCGCCATCCAGGTTCCCATCGGCGGCGGCGCCACCTTCAAGGGCATCGTCGATCTGATGCGCATGAAGGCCATGTACTGGGATCCCGCAGAGCAGGGCAACGAGATCAAGGAGACCGAGATTCCCGAGGATTTCCGCGAAACCGCCGAGAAATGGCGCACCCAGATGGTCGAGAACATCGCCGACCTGGATGACTCGCTCGCCGAGAAGTACCTGACCGATCCCTCGACCATCACCATTCCGGAATTGAAGCTCGCCCTGCGGAAGGCCACCATCGCGCTGAAGTGCGCCCCGGTGCTCTGCGGCTCCGCGCTCAAGTACACCGGCGTGCAGAAAATTCTCGACGCCGTCGTGGACTACCTGCCCTGCCCGACCGAGCGCCCTCCCGTGGAAGGCGTCGACCCCAAGGATCCCTCGATCAAATTGTCGCGCCCGCACAGCGAGGCCGCTCCCTTCTCCGCACTGGTGTTCAAGGTGGTCAGCGACGTCGCCGGCAACCTCACCTACCTGCGCATCTACTCCGGCAAGCTGACCAAGGGCAGCCGCGTGCTCAATCCCGGCAACGGCCGCCGCGAGAACGTCAGCCGCCTCTACGAGATGCACGCCCAGAACCGGACCGCGCTGGACGAGACCGGCACCGGCCAGATCGTGGCCGTCGTCGGACTGAAGGATTCGTTCACGGGCGACACCCTGTGCGATCCCGACCATCCGATCGTGCTCGAGCGCATGGTCTTCCCGGAGCCCGTCATCTCGATGAGCATCGAGCCCAACACCGCCGACGACAAGAAGAAGCTGGGCGAGTCGCTCACCATCATTCGCCGCGAGGATCCCTCCTTCCGCAGCAACTACAACGATGAGACCGGCGAGACCATCATCAGCGGCATGGGCGAGCTGCACCTTGAGATCATCAAGAACAAGCTGGTCCGCGACATGAAAGTGAACGTCACCGTCGGCAAGCCCCGCGTGGCCTACCGCGAGACCATCACCGGAACCGGCAAGGAAATCCGCGGACTCTTCAAGAAGCAGTCCGGCGGACGCGGCCAGTACGGCGATGCCGTGGTCACCGTCTCTCCGATGACCAAGGAGGAGGCCGATGTCGAGGAACTCGTCATGAAGGATGGCGTGGTCTTCGAGGACAAGGTCACCGGCGGCGCGATTCCACGCGAGTTCATTCCCAGCGTCGAGTACGGAGTGCGCCAGGCGGCCGCGAGCGGCATCCTGGGCGGATACCCCGTGATCAATGTGCGCTGCCAGCTGGTGTTCGGTTCCTATCACGATGTCGATTCCAGTCAGATCGCCTTCGAGCAGGCCGGCGCGCTGGCCTTCCGCGAGGCCTGCACCCGCGCAGGTTTGGCGCTGCTCGAGCCGATCATGAAGTTGGTCGTCACGACCCCCGATGAATTCTTCGGCAATGTCGCCGGAGACATCGCCAGCCGCCGCGGCCAGATCATCGACAGCGAATTGCGCGGCATCACCCGCCTCATCACCGCGGAGGTCCCGCTGGCGGAGCTCTTCGGCTACACCACCACGCTTCGCAGCATGACCCAGGGTCGCGCCTCGAGCGTGATGGAGCCGCACACCTACCGCATCATGCCGGACCGTCTGAAGGATGAAGTGTTGGCGAAGGCCTGATCCTTCGCTGACGGCATCATGCCGAACCGCACCCTGACCACGAACCCCGCCCATGTGCACATGGGCGGTGATTTGTGGCGTTCCTGGATGAAGACGGCGGCGCGGATCGCCCTGCGCGGGCATGGAAATGTCGAGCCCAATCCCATGGTCGGCTGCGTGGTGCTGGACGCCCGCGAGCAGCTGGCCGGCTGGGGTTGCCACCGGAAGATCGGTGGCGCGCACGCCGAAATCGAGGCCCTGAAGCGGGCCGGCGCCAAGGCCCGCGGCGGGACGGCGATCGTGACGCTTGAGCCCTGCGCGCATTTCGGGCGGACGCCCCCCTGCGTCGACGCCCTGAGGAATGCCGGCGTGGCCCGCGTGGTCTACGGCGCCGAGGATCCGAATCCCGAGGCCGCCGGCGGCGCCGCCAAGCTTCGCGAAGCCGGCATCGAGGCCATCCTGCTGCGCTGCCCCGAGTGCGACGAATTGAACGAGCCCTTTCTGAAGCGTGTGCGCACCGGGCTGCCCTGGGTCCTGGCGAAATGGGCGCAGACCGTGGACGGTTGCGTGGCGACGCGGAACTACGACTCGCAGTGGATTAGCGGCGAGCGCAGCCGGCGCATGGTGCACCGCGAGCGCGGGCGCGTGGACGCCATCCTGACCGGCATCGGCACCGTCATGCACGACGATCCCCAGCTCACCGCCCGCGGCGTCCGCCTGCGTCGCAATGCGATCCGCGTGGTGATTGATCCCGAGCTGGTGCTGCCGCTCACGGCGTCGCTGGTCCGGACGGCGCGCCAGTTCAAGACCGTCGTGGCCACGCTGCCCAAGTCATTTTCGGAGCGCTCCGAGCACCGCCGCGCTTTGGGCGACCTGGGGGTCGGCTGCATGAAGCAGCACTCGGACTTCCGCGGACTGCTGGCGGCGCTGCGCAAGGAGTACGGGGTGCACACCGTGCTGGTCGAGGCGGGCGGCGGCCTGACCGGCGAGCTGCTCAAGGAGCGGCTGATCGACGAGGCGTGGGTCTTTGTCGGCCCGAAAGTGGTCGGGGACCGCGAGGCGATCCACCCCGCGCGCGGCCTTTCGCCGCTGACCATGGATGACGCGATCCCGCTGCGCCTTCTCTCGGTGCGCCGCCGCGGGCCGGACGCGCTGCTGCACTACCGGTTCGACGATCCGAACATCTCGGGCTCCAGCGGAAACGACATCGTCGCGGGATAGACCCGGGTGAGGTTGCCGCCGTCGCCGACGAGCCATCGCCCCTGCGCATCCTTGCCGATCACCAATGCGATCGCGGCGCCGCCGGACAATCGCGCGGTCATGTGGGCAACCACCAGATTCGGCGGAATGGCCTCGGTCGCCAGATCCGAGGCCCGCGCGGCGCAGAGGGCCTGCAGCAGTTCGCGGATGCGCCGCGGATCCGCGGGACGCGCCTCCGACGCAGGCTCCTTGATTCGCCAGGTCGCCACGCTCCGGGCCAGCTCGGCTCTCGGAGTTCCGCTGGCGCCTCGCAGCTCGATCGATGCGACCTCGGCCGGATCGACGCCCAGCATGGTGGCGTCGATGAAGGCGGCGCTGGGCGGAAAGAGCGCGGACAACGAGCGCTTCTCGAGCTGGAACACCCCAGGCCGATCGCGCCGCTTGCCGAAGCGCCCGCCTGGTCCGGCAGGGCCATCGCTTCCAATCTCCAGCACTTCTTCCACGGACACCCCCTTGGAGAGATCGAGCGACCGGATCGACACCACGGCGGCCGGAGTGGCAAGACCGTAGAGCGCAAGGTCCTTTGGCTCGTCGTCGACGATGCCCTCATGCTCGAGCCGCGCCACCGCCTCCAGGAAATCCGCGACCGCGCCATTGTCGGCGCGGGCCTCGATCGGCTCGACGAGGGACCAGCGCCCCTCCTTCTTCTCCAGCGCCACCTCCAGGCGCTTCGCGCCGGAGTTCGCCTGCACGATGACGCGGTCGCTTGCGGCGCCGGGTCGGTCGAAGAGCCTCGCGCTGCGCAACTGGACGGGATCTCCCTCGACCAGCATCCGGTGCAGGTCGCTGGAGCCCGGGCCGCCGATGTTGCGCTCGACTGCGGCAATCCACGCCAGCCCCGCGGGATGACGGGCGCCAATGCGAAGGGTCGCGCTGCCTGTGGGCCAGGTCGCCTTGAGGCTCGGAGCCGATTCATCCAAGCCCGCCCGCGCCGGCATTTTCAAGAGGTCCGTGGCCTGGATCACCCGCGCTTCCGCCATCGCCACCAGTGCCCGGCGGATGGCCGCGGGATCCGCCGGCTGCGCCACGGGAGACGTCTGCATCCACGCGTCGCCGATCCGCTCGAACACCAGCGTTCGACCGGCTTTGCGGGCCTCGATTTTCGAGACGAGATCCACGGGAATCTCGGCGAGCAGCTGCGGCTCGTTGGCGGTGCCGGCGCCGGAACGCAGGAGCCAACCCAGGGCGACCAGCGCCAGCGCCGCCAGCCACGGCTTCAGGACTCGGGGGATGGTGCTCATCGGCGCCGCCTCTTTTTCCAGATGGCCTGGCCGGTGAGCGCCAGCCCCAGCGGTATGCCGGCCAGTCCAAACGCTCCCAGCGCGATGCGGGATTTTTCACCGAGCTCGGGTACGCGCCCCGTGTCCGCGACCGTCGCGATGGGGTCCCCATGCGCGAGCCAGCGGACGACGCCGATGGCCAGGTCGCGGTTGCCCGGATAGCGCAGTGCGCGGCGATCGCCCTCGCCCATGCCGCTGTGCAGCGTGAGCAGCCAGGAGAGCCCGCCGGAGATCGCCGCCCGCGCCCCATCGTCGCGCTCGGCGACCACCAGCACCGCAACAGCGTCGTTGAAGACCTTGCCGGCCGGCGCCGCCTCGACCGCGCGGCTCACCACGCGGGGGTCGTTCTCGATCCAGCGCTGCGGCGCGGGAGGAATCCAGGCGACGGGCGCCGCGGTCCAGGAATCGCGCGGACGTACCTCGATGGGAATCGGCATCGGCCAGAGGATGCTTTCGCCGGCCGCGGCAAGCGCCGCGGGATGCCCGGAGCCGGAACCGGAAAACTCTACGAAGTTGCGGAGTTCATTGGTGTTTTCCGATCGCGCCCCCAGGTCAAGAACAACCTGGCCAGATCGTGCCCGCACGCCGGCAAATTGCAGCAGGTCCGCCCAAGGATCGCTGATCCCCATGGCGGCGAAGGGATTTGGTGTTGCCGCCACCCAGACGCTCTCGCCTTCGGCCAGCAATTGTCGCGCCGCCGACAGGAGCGCGTTCTCCGCAGGGTCGGGCTCCTGTGCGCTTCGATCCAGCGGCGGGATCACGATCCAGACTCGCTTCGCCCCCTGGGTCAGCGGTCGCGTCGCCTTCGATGGATTCCATTCATCCACTTCCATTCGCGCGGCGCGGAAGGAATCCGCGATCAGATGCAGGTCACCGCCACCCGCGGCGGCCTCCAACGGCGATCGCGCCTGCGAGTGGATGATCGTGACGGCGATCCGCGGCGCCCCCGCGGCGCAGCGGATCGCCTCTGCGAGGGCCAGCTCGGCCGCGTCCGCGCTCGCCCGCATCTGCCACGCGGGAATGGCCGCGACTCCGCGCGGCCCGCTCACGATCAGCGTGGGCGGATACTGCATGGCGGCCGCGACCTCGGAGAGGCGCAGCGGCGGTAAGCGATCGATGCGGTCCTGGGCGGCCTTGGCCTGCTCAGCCTGGGCGGCACAACTTCGCTGCAACTGCCGGACCGCCTGCTCCATCGCGGGAGCGCTGGTTTTGAGCCGATTACCCGCGATATCCGCGACTTCCTGAAGGGCGGCGGACCACCATTTCAGCTCGTACGCCAGCTTCCGGCCGGCGCCCTCGACGTTGCCCAGCGGTCGCTCAGCGCTGGGCGCGGCGAGCTGGGCAATGGCGTCGCGCAGCGCGTGCCCCTCGGAGGTGGTCTTGGCCATCGCCGCGGCGGCGGACTCAAGCTTGCTCCGCGCCGCGTCATCCTTGGGCAAGGCCATGGCCAGTGCCTGGACCTGCGCGGCGGCCGCGTCCGCGAAACTCTCGATCGAGCGATGCGCCTCAAGTCCCTTGTTCGTCGCTTCACGCCACGCCTCGGCGCTCTTCTCCTCGCCGGCCTCAATCATCTCGAACATCGCGGCGGAGGACTCAGCGTCCGCAAGCTCCAGCTCGTCGAGCTCCTGGCAGCGCAGAGGGCTTCCATCCGAGAGGACGCCGCGCGAGGCCCGTGCCAGCACGCTGCGCGCATGGCGCAGCGCCTCGGCGTCCGTGTTGCCTTTGGCCGTCAGCAGCGCGACCCGCATCGGCGCCGGGCACTCGGAGATCAGCTTCCGCGTGGCGGGCTGCAGCGATCCGCTCAGCAGCGACGCCGCGTCGACCCGGGTCGCCGGCGCTCCCGCGCCGCGGACCGCCAGCACCGCGGCGACCACCGCGGCCAGCGCGCCCAGGCCGGTCGCGATTCTCAGCGATTCCCGCCTTTTCGTCGGTGGTTCCGCGTCGCTCTCCGCCCAGGCGCCGGCGCACCAGGCGCAGCCCGCGCCCATCGCGAGCAGGCTCAGCGCGCTTCCCAGGTCGAGCGAGCCGCGCGTGAAATCCTCGGCGCGGCGCAGCGGGTCCAGTGCAAAGGAGGCCGCAGCCAGCGCGGGCCACTGCAGCGACTGCCCACCTCGGCAGAGGGCAATCCACGCGGCGACGGCGGTCAGCGACGCCACGATGGCTCCGGCGCCGGATCGCACCACGGTGCCCGCGAGCAATCCCGCGCCGGCGCCGGCAACGGCCAGCAGCCAGAGTCCCAGCATGCCGCAGGCGATCACGCTCCACGATGGGCTCGCCACGCTGGAGAGCGCGACGGCCTGAAGGAGAATGGGAAGCGTCAACGCGGCGCACGCCAGCGCGATCGCCGCAAACTTCGCGTGGATCACCGTCGCAACCTTGACCGGAGAGGCGAGGGTCAAATCCCAGGTGCCGCCGCGCCGCTCGCCGGGAACACTTCGCGCCGCCAGCGCGCAGGCCGCGGCGCCGACGCACCACAACGAAATGCCGATGGCGCGGGAGAGATCCGCGACGGAGCCGCTGGCGAGCCCGCCGAAGGCGAACCCCATGCCCGCCGGAATCGCCACCGCCGCCGCGGTTCCCCAGACCAGCGGCGTGGATGCGAGCGAACGCAATTCGCGGAGAAAACAGGTCGAAAATCCGGTCACGACGCCTCCAGCGCGAGTCGCTTGAAGGCATCCTCAAGCGGCCCCGCCTCCACATCCATGCGCCGCACCGCCACCCCGTCGCGGGCCAGACTCCGCGAGAGCGTGGAACGAGCCTCGAGCGTGACATCGCCCGAGGCGGTCATGGCGTGCCATGCTCCGTCCAGCGGGCGCTGCATTTCCAGTCGCAGTCCCGCCTCGGCGACGGCGACTTCGGCGCGGACGGGATCGTCCACTTCGATCTGGAGCCGGGCGGCGACGCCCAGTTTCCGGCGCACCTCGTCGGGCTCGCCCATCGCCACCACGCGACCGCGGTCGAGCACGATCAGCCGGTCGCAGGTGGCCTCGACTTCCGCAAGCACGTGCGTCGAGAGCAGCACCGTCACACTGCCCCGCAGCGACTGCAGCATTTCGCGGAAGGCCATCACCTGGGCCGGATCGAGTCCGGCGGTGGGCTCGTCCAGCAGCAGCACCTTCGGCCGCGAGGCAAGCGCCGCCGCCAGCCCGACGCGCTGCCGAAATCCGCGGCTCAGCTCGCCGCACAATCGATGACGCACCTCAAGCAATCCGCAGCGCTGCATCGCCTCCTCCGCCGACTTCGGTGCTTGGCGATGTTCGATTCCTTTCATTTGTGCCGACCATTGGATGAACTCGTCGACCGATGCGTCGGGATGCACGGGCGCCCGCTCGGGCAGCCATCCCATCCGCGAGCGGGCCTCGCGCGGCTGCGACCAGACATCCGCGCCGTCGACCAAAACCTGGCCGCGATCCGGCGCCAGGGCGCCTGCAATCATCCGCATCGAAGTGCTCTTGCCAGCCCCATTTGGACCCAGAAATCCGCAGATGGCCCCCGCTGGCACATAAAAACTTACGCCGTCGACGGCGATGCGCGAGGCGAAATTCTTGGCTAAATCTTGAGCGACAATCATGGTGATGCCGATTGAAGTGAGGAGTGTAAACCGTCGACGAAGGTTCGTGTCCCCTAGACTCCACGCATGACCGCAAAGACGCACGAATCCGGCACCTTTGACGCCGCGGCCCTGCTGGAGGGCCTTGTGGACGGTGTCGGAGTCGTGGACGCGTCCGGCGAGATCGTGTGGATGAGCGGACGACTCGCGGCGCAGACGCCCGAGGTGATGCGCCGCTTCGCCGACACCTGCCGCGACATTCTGCGCGAGGCCAAGCCCGACCGGCCGAATCAGTTGCGCCGTTTCCGCAGCGGCACCAAAACATTCGAGGTCGCCATCTCCAAGATGGAGGTGGCGGGCCGCAGCGACCACGCCGTGGCCACGCTGCTCAACGTGACGCCACGGCAGCGCCTCTTCGACCGCATCGAGCAGGTCGACAACGCCGGCGACCTGATGCTGAACCTCGACGCGGTGATCGTGAATCCGCTCAACGTCGCCGAGCGGCTGAAGCTGCTCGAGAGCCGCGTGGAGCAGTCGCTGCGGGAACTCTTCGCGGCCTCCAACTATCAGGTCCGCCTGCTCGACCGCAAGACGCGCGTGCTGGAGCTGGTGCTGCACCGCGGCATCGCCCCGCTGCCGATCGGCCAGCAGATGCGCGCTGACATGGAAGGCGCCGGCATCACCGGCTACGTCGCCAGCACCGGCCAGAGCTACCTCTGCAAGGAACCCGCCAGCGATCCGCGCTACCGCGCCGGCCTGCCCAACTGCCGCTGCTCGCTGACCTCCCCGCTGCTGCTGCACGACCGCGTGGTCGGAACCATCAACCTGGAGAGCGGCGACCCGCGCGCCTTCGAGGAGGAGGACCAGTTCCTGCTCGAGCTCTACGGGCGCTACGTGGCGATGGCCCTGAACATCCTGGACATGCTGATCGTGGAGCGTTACACCACCAATCAGCGCATCGCCGGCAGCGTGCAGGAGGAGATCGCGATTCCCGTGCGCTCGCTGCGCGAGTCGCTGGAGTCGCTGCGCGGCACCATCGCCAACTCCAGCGCCGGCATGCTGGCCCTGGGACAGATGGAAGATTGCGTCGCCTCGCTTGAGAAGCGGCTGCAGAGCGCGACCGACGGGTTCAAGGGAATCCTGGGCGTGGACCGCATCTCGGTGGCGGGCACGACGCAGCCCAAGCTCGCCGGCCGCCGCGTGCTGGTGGTCGACGACGAGGCCGGCATCCGCGACGCGATCGTGAGCATCCTGAGCCAGCATGGCGCCGTGGTGACGGCCTTCGAGCGCGGCGAGCCCGCGCTGGCCGCACTGGAGAGCGCCAAGAAGGAGGACAAGCCCTTCGAGCTCGTCCTCAGCGACGTCCGCCTGCCGGACCGAAACGGCTACGAGATTTTCCGGGCCACCAAGGCCATCGACACCGAGACGCCGGTGATCCTGATGACCGGCTTCGGCTACGACCCGAACCACTCGATCGTGCGCTCCAGCCAGGAGGGGCTGCACTGCTTCCTCTTCAAGCCCTTCCAGGCGCAGCAACTGCTCGACGAGGCCTGCAAGGCCATCGTGACTCCGCCGCACGGCCTCTAGCCGCACACTTATTTTCGATCGGCCACCAGGATGCGGTCGAGGCCGTCACCGTCTTTTTCGACGCCAAGAAATTTCAGCTCAGGCTGGCTCCGCGCCAGCAGCTCCACCGCCGCCCCCTGCGACGCGGCGATCTCCACCAGCAGACGACCGCCGGGTCTCAGCCAGCCGGCTGCCTGAAGCAGCAGCGGCTCCACGACGCGCAGCCCGTCGACGCCGCCGCGCAGCGCCGTCTCCGGCTCGTACTTCCGCACGTTGGGGGCGCAGCGGGCGAACTCCTCGTCGCTGATGTAAGGCGGGTTCGCGGTGATCAGGTCGAAGGTGCCCCGCTCCTTTGCCGCGATCGATTCAAAGAGGTCGCTGACGCGAAAATCGATCCGCGCCTCCTGGCCGTGGCGTGAGGCGTTGCGGGTTCCGAGCGTGAGCGCCGCGGGGACAAGGTCCGTCGCCAGCGCCGACACCTCGATGGCGGGCGCCGGCGCCTCGAAGTTGTTGCGCTTGGGAGTGACCAGCGCGGATATCACGCTCACGGCGACGCAGCCGGATCCCGTGCAGAGGTCCAGGATGCGCAGCGGCGACCGCCCCGATTCCCTCGCCCACGCGACCGCGAGCTCCGTCATCCGTTCCGTGCTGGGCCGTGGGATCAGCGTGCTGCGGTCCACGAAATAGGGCTTGGCGTAGAACCAGGTCTCCCCCACCAGATATTGCACGGGCTCGTGCTCGGCGGCGCGGCGGACCAGCTCGCGCAGCCGGGCGAGCTCGCCGGCGTCCGCGTTTCGGTCGGCCTCCATGTAGAGGCGCGTCCGCTCGCAGCTCAGGACATGCCCCAGCAGCATCTCGGCGCAGAGGCGCGGCGCGTCGACGCCTTTGCCCGACAGGAAGTCCGCGATCCACGCCAACAGCCGCCGCGTTGTCCAGACCTCGTCGGAGGGGCCTTGTCGGGCGGTCGTTTCGGTCGGCTTTCGCGGCATGGTGTGCGGGACAAGTGTAAAGAGTGTGTTGCGTCGCGTTTCCGCTATGATTGTCCCCCCGCCCGAGCGCGAAAGGACCAGCCGGAAAAATGAAATCGAACCAGGAATTCCTTGAGAGCGTCGCCGCCATCGCGCGCGAGCGCAACGTCTTTGCCTCGATCGAGGTGAGGGACGATGCGCTGCGCTGCCGCGCACGCGACGTCGAGGAGGAGGCCTGGTATGTGGTGGAGCCGAAGGAGGGCGGCTGGACGGTCAGCCTGGTGACCTCCGACCGCTGGCTGAGCGAGAGCATCGAGACCGACCTCATGCACTTCGGAGATCCGCTCGAGGAGCTGATCGAGGAGGAGCTTGTGGAGCTCGGTTCGGATTTCAAGGTCGAAGCCCCCAAGCATTTTCGAAATGACGATCGCCAATATGTTTTCGTGAACCGGGTCTCGGTCACGGGCAGGTCCATCCCGGAAGATGCCGCAGTCGTGGCGAACTGGCTCCTGGCCTACGAGGCCGCGTTCCGCAATCTGGGCGACATGTCCGGCGCCGAGAAGGAATAGCCATGGGTCGACGCGTGCTCATGCTGGGCTGGGAATTTCCACCGTTCATCACGGGCGGACTTGGCACGG
Organism: Planctomycetota bacterium; assembly: GCA_021414025.1. Classification (NCBI taxonomy): domain Bacteria; kingdom Pseudomonadati; phylum Planctomycetota; species Planctomycetota bacterium. The sequence continues at coordinate 430,443 of JAIOPG010000007.1, forward strand.
CGTGCTACGGCCTGACCAAGGCGCTGGATCGTCGCGGCGACGACATCACCTTCGTGCTGCCCAAGCACATCGACGGACAGTACGCCAGCCACGTGAAGCTGCTCTCGCCCGGCACCGACCTTTCCCATCCGTCGCTGCCTCCGCCGGAGGCCGTGCACCGCGACAATGTCGAGCGGCAAGTCGTCCACCAGGCCACCGATCTGATCGCCGCGAAGATGAAGGAGGCGATGGATCCCGCCGACGTCGCTGCGGCGGCGCAGGCCGCGGGGATCACCTCCATCGGGCTGCCCATGACGGCCAGCGCGCCCTACGGCTCCGGTCCGAACTCCTCGATGGTGCGGGCACTGCTCGGCTCCGCGGCGCTGCGCAAGTCGCTCCGCCTGCCCGATTGGCTCAGCGCCCAGACGCGGACCTGGCTCACCCACGAGCTCGCCCTGATGGACGCGATTCCGGAGTCCGAATCCACGCAGCAGATCCAGGCCCGCGCCGCCTCCAGCGCCGACTACGGCGGCAACCTGATCCAGGAGAGCGAGCAATACGCGCGCTTCTGCCTGCAGGCGACCCGCGGTCTGCGCTTCGACGTGATCCACGCCCACGACTGGCTCACCTATCCCGCGGGCCTCGCGGTGGCGCGGGCCACCGGGCGACCGCTGGTGGTGCACGTGCACAGCACCGAGTTCGACCGCTCCGGCGAGCACGTCAACCAGCCGCTCTACAACATCGAGCGCCGCGGCATGCACGGCGCGGTTCGCGTGATCACCGTGAGCATGCTCACCCGCAATTTGGTGGTGAACCGCTACGGCGTGAATCCCAACAAGGTGGATGTGGTCTACAACGGCGTCGACCTGGATCCCGCCGGCACCGGCGTGGAGCCGATCCGCCGCTCCGACAAGATCGTTCTCTACTTCGGCCGCATCACCATGCAGAAGGGCCCGGAGTACTTCATCTCCGCGGCCAAGCGCGTGCTCGATGTGATGGATGGCGTGAAGTTCGTGGTGGCCGGCAACGGCGACCAGGCGCAGCACATGATCGAAATGGCCGCCTCCATGGGCATCGGCAACAAGGTGCTCTTCACCGGCTTCCTGCGCGGCAAGGACATCCCCAAGGTCTTCGCCATGGCCGACCTCTATGTCATGCCCAGCGTCAGCGAGCCCTTCGGCATTGCGCCCCTGGAGGCCCTGGGCCACCGCGTGCCGGTGCTCATCAGCCGCACCAGCGGCGTGAGCGAGATCCTGACCAACGCGCTCAAGTGCAATTTCTGGGACATCGACGACATGGCCAACAAGATCGTCGCCGTGCTGCGCCATCCGCCGCTGCAGCGGACGCTGCGCGACAGCGGCTTCTTCGAGGTGCGCGGGATCACCTGGGACGGCGCCGCGGCCAAGGTCGACGCGGTCTACGAGCGGGCCATCTCGGCGGTGCACTAGCTGCCGGCCCCATCTAGAATCGAATTCCATGGGTCTCTTCTCCAAGCGTCCGAAGGCTGCCTCCGCGGTTTCCGTTGCGGCGAGCGCCGATCCGACTCTCGAGGCCCTGATTCAGGCCAAGGGCCGGGCCATCCTGGAGCGGGCCCGGTCGCGCAAGTCGGGCATGCTCAGCGCCCAGTTCTGGTCCGACAAGCTCATGGACTGGTCGATGAAAGATGCCGCGTTCAAGGTGCAGCTCTTCCGCTTCGTCGACGCGTTTCCCATGCTCAAGACGGCCGACCAGGTGCATGAACATCTCACCGATTACCTCACCCAGCCGGGCGTGAAGCTGCCGCCGGGACTGGACCTCGGTCTCAAGGCGGGCGGTCTGGCCAAGGGGCTCATGACCAAGACCATGAGCAACCAGATCACGGGCATGGCGGAGAAATTCATCGCCGGCACGGATGCCAAGAGCGCCCTGCCGCAACTGGAGCGAATGTGGAAGGAGGGCGTCGCCTTCAGCGTGGACCTGCTTGGCGAAGCCTGCGTGAGCGACGAGGAAGCCGCCGCCTACCAGGCGAAGTACCTCGATCTCGTCCGCAATCTTCCTCGGGCCGTCGCGGCGTGGCCGGCCAACGAGCGGCTGGAGCGCGACCATCTCGGCCCGATCGCGCGGACCAACGTCAGCATCAAGATCTCCTCGCTCTACGCGCGCACCGATCCGATCGACAGCGAGGGCTGCCTGCGCGGACTGATGACCCACCTGCGGCCAATCCTTGAGGCGGCGGTCGAGCACAAGGTGCTGGTGAATTTCGACATGGAACAGTTCGCCCTGAAGGACCTCACGATGGAGCTCTTCATGCGCTGCTGCGAGGCGGTCCCCTTCGAGGCGGGGCTGGCCATGCAGGCCTATCTGCGCAGCGGCGACGACGACGCGCGGCGCATTGCCACGTGGGCGAAGCGCACGGGCCGCGTGGTCACGGTGCGCCTGGTCAAGGGCGCCTACTGGGACTACGAGACCATCCACGCCGAGCAACAGGGCTGGCCCTGCCCGGTGTGGTCCACGAAAGCGCAGACGGATGCATGTTTTGAACGCATGCAGAAGATCTACCTTGAGCACTGCCCGCGCACGCCCGGCGAGGGCGGCACCAAGCTGGCGCTGGGCAGTCACAACGCCCGCAGCATTGCGGCCACCCTGGCGGCGGCTGAGCAGCTGGGCCTGCCCCCCGCCGCCATCGAGTTGCAGATGCTGCATGGCATGGCCGACGCGCTGAAGTCCGCGGTGGCCGAGATGGGCCTGCGCATCCGCGAATATGTGCCGGTGGGCGAGATGATCCCCGGCATGGCGTACCTGGTGCGCCGCCTGCTGGAGAACACCAGCAACGAGAGCTGGCTCAAGGCCGGCTTCATGGACAACGCCGACGCGTCGCTGCTGCTGGCCTCGCCCCACGCGAAGGCCGCACCGGCCTTGACCGCCGAGGCGCGCCTGGAGCAGGCCGCCCAAAAGCACCAGCTCTCCGAGGGCCGCGGAGAGATTGGCAACGGACTTCCCTTCTTCACCGAGCCCTGCCGCAACTTCTCCATTGCCCAGACACGCGAGAGCTTTGCCGCCGCCATTCGCGGCGCCGCAGTTCCGACGGGCGCCCGGAATGTGACCGCCCAGACCGCGCGAGACGCCGTGGGCCTGCTCGCGGCGGCCTATCCGGCGTGGCGCGACCGCCCCTTCACGCAGCGCGCCGACGCGTTGGTCAAGGCGGCGGCAGCCATGCGCGCCCGGCGCGACGAATTGTGCGGCGTCATCATTCGCGAAGCGGGCAAGACCTGGCGCGAGGCCGACGGCGACGTCTGCGAGGCGATCGACTTCTGCGAGTACTACGCGCGGCAGGCCGCAGGACTGTTCGACCGCAAGCGCCTGGGCCGCTTCGTGGGCGAGCTCGATGAAGTCACCTACCAGCCGCGCGGCGTCTGCGCCGTGATCAGTCCGTGGAATTTCCCCCTGGCGATCTGCTGCGGCATGACCGTGGCGGCGCTGGTCACCGGCAACACGGTGGCCGTGAAGCCCGCGGAACAGACGGTGGGCATCGCGAAAGTGATGTGCGAGATTCTGTGGAGCGCCGGCGTTCCCCGCGAATGCCTGGCGTTCCTGCCGGGTCTTGGCGAGGAAGTCGGCGCGGCCCTGGTGCGCGACCCGCGGGTGGCGCTGATCGCCTTCACCGGAAGCAAGGGCGTGGGACTGGACATCATCCAGGCCTGCGGCACAGTGGCGCCGGGCCAGGAATCCGTGAAGAAAGTGGTCTGCGAGATGGGCGGCAAGAACGCAATCATCGTGGACGCCAGCGCCGACCTGGACGAAGCCGTACTTGGTGTGCGCCAAAGCGCCTTCGGCTTCAGCGGCCAGAAATGCTCCGCGTGCAGTCGGGTGATCGTGGTCGACAGCGCACACGATGCGTTCCTGCACCGGCTGGTCGAGGCCACGCGGTGCCTGACCGTGGGCGATCCGATGCTGCCGGGAACCGACGTCGGTCCGGTGATCGACCAGGAAGCGGCAACAAAAATTCGGAGCTACATCGAGATAGGCAAGAGCGAAGGCAAACTTGAACTGCAGTTGCCAGTCGCGGCCGGGCTTGAGGAACGGGTCGGCAAGCCCTTCGTCTCCCCCACCATCTTCAGCGGCATCCGGCCTGAGCACCGACTGGCCAACGAGGAAATCTTCGGGCCGGTGCTCGCCGTGATTCGCGCCAAGGACTTCGAGGAGGCGCTCCGGATCGCCAACTCCACCGCCTACAAATTGACCGGCGGCATCTTCTCGCGCAAGCCGAGCCACCTTGAGCGGGCCAAGCGCGACTACCGCGTCGGCAACCTCTACATCAACCGCGGCATCACCGGTGCCCTGGTGGGACGGCAGCCTTTCGGCGGCTTCGGTATGAGCGGCGTGGGCAGCAAAGCCGGCGGCGCCGACTACCTGTTGCAGTTCACGGAGCCTCGCGCGATCTGCGAGAACACGATGCGCCGCGGCTTCGCTCCCGGCATGGAATAAATTTTCTACGCGCTTGCCGTCACGATCAGCGGCTCCGCGGTCGGGCGGAAACGGTCGAGAATCCGGTATTGCACCGCCTCGGCGATGTCCTGGGCCCGGATCGAATCGGCGCCGTCCAGATCCGCGATGGTGCGGCCGACCCTGCGGATCTTGTCGTAGGCCCGGGCGCTAAGGCCCAGTTCCGTCATCGCCTGCTGCACGATGGAGCGACCCTCATCGTCCAGCGCGGCCACGCGGTCGAGCGCCGCTCCGGCCAGCCGTGAGTTGGGAATCGATCCCTGCCGCTTCGCGCCTCGCTCTCTCGCCGCAAGCACTCGCTCGCGCAGCTCCGCCGTTCCGGTCGCAGCCCGCGTGCCCGACAGCGCGGCGAACGAGACGGCACGAACCTCCACATGCAGATCGATGCGGTCGATCACGGGTCCGCTCAGTCGCGAAAGATATTGCTCCACGGCGCGTCGCGAACCCTGGCCCAGGTCGCCGCGAGCGGTTGGATTCATGGCGGCGATCAGCATGGCCCGCGCCGGAAACCTCGCCGTGCCGCGGGCGCGACTGACCGTGACAAAGCCATCCTCGAGGGGCTCTCGCAAGGCCTCGAGCACGCTGCGGGGAAACTCCGCCACCTCGTCAAGGAAGAGGACCCCCTCATGCGCCAGGCTCACCTCTCCGGGCCTCGGATTGCTTCCGCCGCCCACCATGGCTGCGGGGCTCGCGGTGTGGTGCGGACATCGGACCGGACGGTCGCGCATCAATCCCTCGCCGGGCGGCAGCACGCCGGCGCAGGAATGGATGCGGGTGACCTCCATGCTGGCCGGCAGATCAAGCGGGGGCAGGATGCCCGGCAGCGCCCGGGCCATCAGCGTCTTCCCGCTGCCCGCGGGTCCGATCATGAGGACGTTGTGCCCACCCGCCGCCGCCACGCAAAGGGCGCGCTTGGCGGCCTCCTGCCCGCGCACGCGGGCGAAATCGATTGCGGCAAGTTCCCGCGACATCGGAACGTTGTTCTCGACCGTCGGCGCGGATTCACAACCGGCGAGAATGGCCACCGACTCGCGCAACGTCGCTACCGGCACGACGCGAACTCCCTCCACCGCGGCGGCCTCGGCGGCATTTTCCCTGGGCAGCATCACCGCATCGAAACCAAGTTCGCGGGCCAGGATCGCCATGCAGATCGCTCCGCGAATGGGCCGGATGCGCCCGTCCAGAGCCAATTCCCCCGCCGCCACAATGCGCCGGAATGCATTGGCCTCGGATCCCTTGCGGCGCTTCACGGCACCCGCCGCGATGAGCACCGCCAGCGCCAGCGGCACGTCGAACGCCGGCCCCTCCTTGCGAAGATCCGCCGGCGCCAGATTGATCGCCACGCGCCCGCCCGGCCAGGGCAAACCCGTGTTGGCGACCGCAGTCTGCACCCGGTCGACCGCCTCGCGCACCGAGGCATCGGGCAGGCCGGTCAGGGTGGTGCGCGGCAATCCCTGCCCGCTCACATCCACTTCAATTTCGCAGGGCACGGCATCGATGCCGCGCAGCGCGAAGCCGAACACGCTCGTTTGCATGCCGCCCATGGTGACGGGCGATTTGCAACCGCCTCCAACGTGCGGCTGAATTTCCGGCCAACGAGATCAGAAAAATTCACGAACACATGATCACCCTTGAAGACGATTTGAGCGATAACTCCACACGCGAGTGCGATCGCATGACCGTTGGATTCGCCGCCTTTTTGCTTGCTTCAGAAGAACCCCCGGGATACCTTGCCCGCTCGTTTCAACTTCCCAACCTTTCCAAGCATCGGAGTTTTCAATGCCTTCATCGTTCGCGCTCGTTGTCGCTCTTGCAGCAAGTTCCTCCTGCTTTGCGGCCGTCGTCGTTTCCGACGGCACCTTCAATGACGCGGACTGGTCGATGACCACCTTCCAGTTCGGACCCTACGGCGGGGGCGGAAGCGCCAGTCAAACCGCCGGCGGCGTCCCGGAATCGTGCCGCATGGTCACCAACTCCTGCGGCAACGACTACAGCGGCGCGTGGAACCTGAGCATGCTGGAGACCTTTTCATACAACCCGTCCTCCGGCGGCGCGCTGACCGACCTCACTTTCTCCATGGATTCGCGGTACGTGGATGGCCTGCAGGCCATGAGTTTTGTCGTCGAACAGGACAACCACTTCTGGCGCGTGGGGTACTTCATCAACACCGAGTCGTGGACCACCTATGCGATCGCTCCAGTGGCGGCGGATTTTTACGCCATGGATTTGGACACCCCCGCCCTTCCGGACTTCAGCGCCACCGGCGGCGTCATCCGCTTTGGATTTGGAAGCGCCAACAGCAGCACCAGCTGGGGGTACTCCCGCACCGGCCTGTACGACAACTTTGTCGTGAACTTTGTGCCGTCGCCCGCGGGCTTGACGATTGCGGGAGCCGTCGGGCTGCTGCGGGGTCGCAGGCGTCGCTGACCGCGAGGCGCCCAGGGACTCGTCGAAGCGCTCCACCGCCCGTCGCGTTACGAGGGGCAGTCGCCGAATTCAAGCAGCATCAGGCCGAGATCGGCCCCGTCCACCGCGCCGTCGCCATCCAGGTCGGCGGGGCAATGCATCGGATCCCCGCAATCCCCGAAGTCCAGCAGCAACAGGCCGAGATCGGCGCCATCCACCGAGCCGTCGCCATCCAGGTCGCAGGAGCAGATGGCCGGCGCGTCGAGCGTTGACACGCTCACGCGAAAGGCCCGATAGAAGCCCCCCGGCTCGCCGCCGAGACCCGCGATCATCCAGGGGTTGGAGCCGGCGATGCAGCCCGCGCTCTCGAAGGACCAGCTTGACAGTTCCGTGAGCCCCTGCGCGATCAGCAATTCCCGCAGATCGAGCATGCCGTGGGCTTCGTCCCAGATGAAGGCGATGTTGGTGCCCTGCACCTGCATCAAGCCGACGACCACCGAACCGTCGGCCGAGCAACCGTACGGATAGCTGGCACTCGCCGCGACATTCAACGGCAGCTCGGTGATCCCCGTCGACGCCGTCCAGCGCCACGCGACGTCGTTGTCGTGTCCGTAGATCACCGAGCCATCGGCGCTCATGCAGGTCGGTTGAGCGTACGCCCCCGCCGGCAGGTTGCCGATCGAGACCATTCCGGTGCCCGTCGTCCATCGCCATGCCCTCGCAGCGTCATGGCCGGCGTCGGTCGACCACCCGGCGATCACCGTGCCGAGGGCGGAGACGGCTGTCGCCTTGGAGTTGTCGCCCCCGGGGAGAAAACCCATGTTGATCCAGTCGCCGGCCTCGGTGTATCGAGCGGCCTGGAAAAGATTGGGATTCGACTGCTTCCCGCCGTAGCCGACCGTGACCACGCCGCTGGAGGAGACCGCGAGGCAATCGCTCGTGTTTTGGCCTTGCGGCGAGCCGACGTGGCCGGCGCTTCCGCCGTAGCGCATCCACCCTTCGAGATCGCCGAAGACCGCGTGCCCGTTGCCGCCGGAAATGACGCTGCCGTCGGCAGAGATCCCCGAGCACCATGAGGCGATGTTCGGATTAACGCCGGGACCGGGATAGTCGAAACCAATGCCCTCACGCCATCGGCGAGCCTTGTTGCCCAGACTCACGATGTACGACCCGCCGACGATTGAACGGCCGTCGCTGGAAATTCCCGTGGGATCGAAATAACCGGGAACGCCAAGGTCGAGCTCCAGGAATGTCGGCGCATCGCCAAGCGCGGACGAGGCGCCGACGATGGTCCAGACGGTGCACAGGGCAAGAATCGGTTTCATGTCAAATCTCCGGGGGTTGAATCCGGGCTAAGTTCAATATTCAAGCAACAGCAGGCCGACATCGCCACCATCGACCTCGCCGCTGTGGTCCAGATCGGCCGGGCAGTTTGCCGGAACCGGGCAAACCCCGAAGTCCAGCAACATCAGGCCAAGATCGGCCCCATCCACGGTACCGTCGCCATCCAGATCCGCCGGGTTGCAGGGATTGGCGGTGGTGACATTGACCGAGCCCGGAACATTGAGCGGCGCCCGCGTGGTGATGAACTTGGTCTCGGCCTCGACAAACCACGTGAGCTGCGACCCGCACGCCATGGCGGGAAGCGTGGCGCTGTAGTGGTCGCCGCCAATGCTCGCCATGACTGCGCTCTGCGTGGCTCCGCCGTCCAGGCTCCACTTCAATCGGACTCCATTGGCGATTAGTGAGCTGACATTTGGAACCGCGAGGACTTCGACGATCGAAGCCGTGTTCGCGGCGATCATCGCGCCGGGCCCCTGCGTGATCGCGACCGGACATGAGCCCAGCAAACGCTCCATCATCACGAGGCTGGCCTCGGCATTCTCCCTCGCGTTGGGAATGATCTCGCTCGCCGGCATGACGAATCCGTAGGTGCCCGTGTCGCGCACCTCGATCGTGCCGCTCCACAAACCCTGGATGCCGTAGGCCCAATCCACGACGCCGCCGCCGACGGGATAGATGGTGGAGTAGATCGGCCCCGCGAAGTATTGCGATCCGTAGACCGAGGAGAGCGCGTCGTTCATGGGATAGCCGACGGCCGCGAACGCGTCCTCATCGGGTGACGTGTCCTCGATGTAGCCCCAGGGCCACATCATGAGCTGGCTGTAGCTGTGGAAATCCATGTGCCCGACCAGATTGGCATGAGCCAGGATGAAGTTGCGCATTCCAATGGTTTCCGGCTCGCTGAAAGCCGCGGTGCCCCGGTAGGTTTCATTGCTCGCGAAGCCGCTCGAGCCCTCGCCGCCCCAGCCCACGCTCCAGTTCCGGTTCATGTCGACGCCATAGGTGGATCCGCTCACCAGTCGGCGGTTCTTGCGCCACAGGCGGTTGGGGCCCCAGGTGTACTCGTATCCATCCGGATTCTGCACCGGGAAGATGTAGACCTCCGCCGAATCCAGGATCGCCGTGATGCGGGAATCGATTCCATCCTGCTCGATCAACTGGTCCGCGATCCACATCGCCGTCATGGTGCTCGCCCACTCGCGGGCGTGGGCCGTGCCGTTGAACATGAACGCGGGAAGGTTCGTCCCCGCGGGATAGCGCGAAATCCGGACGCCGCGAATGGTTCGGCCCTGAATCGATGTCCCCGCGGTCACGATCGAGACCAATCCGGGGTGCGCCGCCACCAACGCATCGAGCCGCGCGTTCACGGCGGCAAGATTCTTGAAATCGGCGAACCAGTCGGCCGCTTCCTCCGGCTGCGCGAGCCGGACCTGCTCTTCGTCGATTCGATCCTGCAAGTCCGGAATCAGGATGCGATAGGGAACGCCAGCCTTGCCCAAAGACTTCAACGCCGATTCCGACAGACGGAAATCCGCCTCGCCGCCCACGCCCGCGGCATGACTCCACATGTCATCGCTGAGCCGATTGACCAGCAGCAGATCCTGAGGGCTTCGAATCAACACCCGCGCCACAACATCACCGTCGAAGCGGGCCACCATCGACGCGCCATCGACTTCGACGGCGGCCTGCCCGCCGATGGTTGTTGAAGCGAATGCCAACGCAGCGCCAAGGGTCAGCAAAGTTGGTTTCATCCCTTCAGGCTACTGGCATCGCACGCTGATGCAAAGAGTATTCGGAATTTTTCAGAAAATGACGCGGCGGCGCGGGCGGATCCCCGCAGCCGCGAACACGATGGCGGCCCCCGGCGCGGGCACATCGAAGAACTGCACTTCGCCGATGAAAATCCACTGATTGTCGTGGTCGGCCGAAAGGCGGACATAGCGAGCGTTGGGAGCATCGTTGCTGAAGTCATAGTCGCGCTGGACCGTGACTCCGCCGTGCGAGCCGTCAAAATCGCTGAGGTAGGTCAACGTGGTGCTGTTGGAAAAATCCGCGAACTCACTGAGCTCGAAGGAGACATGCGTGGGCAGATAGACGGCCGCGCCTCCCCACTGGCAAAAAATGATCGTGGCGGCCGCGGGTGATTGCACACTGCCGAAGTCGAAGTCGATTTTCGCGTGGGCGGAACTCCAACCGACCCAGAGATCGGAAGGATTGATGCCGGTGGTGCTCCACACGCCGTCGGTCAGCTCGTTGCCCGAGTCGTAGTAGCCGTAGGGCGCATTGACATAGGAGTATGAACTGACAGGAATGATGGATGCAAAAGCACCGCCGCAGAGGGCGAGCGTGGCCAGACACGAATTGAAATGAATCATCTTTTCTCTCTTCTCCTTGAAGTGGTCCGAACATATCGCGGGAACCATGCCTGTCAAGAAATTTTTTGAATTATTGGGCACAGGCAGGACGAACGAATCGAACGCCCGCTCAGGCATTGGCACCGCAGCACTGCTTGTACTTGCGGCCCGACCCGCAGGGACATGGGTCATTCCTTCCCACCGCGGATGACGCCGGAGCCGCTCTTTCGCCGGTGGCGGATGCCTTCTGCTCCCGGATCCACTGCAGGATTTCCGCGTTCATTTTCAAGACCTTCTGCCGCCGCATTTGCTGTTGCTGAATCATCGACGCATTCTGGGTGGTGTCCCAGAAATTTTTCGGCCGGAGGGCGTCCAGCTTGCGATTGATGTACACCGGGTAAAACCAACCAAGCGAGCCGTCCTGCAGCCGGGTGAGATGCGTCGCGTCGTAAAGCACGAAGCCGCTCTCGGTCAGAATCTTGTTGATGTTCTGGAAATCGTCGAGATCGGCTTCGCAGATGACCAGATGCGTCTCCTGCAGCACTCCGGTCGCGCCGCGCAGCACGCTCTCTTCCGCGCCCTGAACGTCAAGCTTGAGCAGGAACGGCGGCTTCAATCCGAGCTGCCGGCGCAACGTATCGAGAGTGGTCGCCGGGACTTTCGTCTTGGTGGCGCTGAGCTGGTTGATCCGCTGCCAATAGGCGTCGCCCTCCGGCCGCAGCGAGGACCAGTAGGGATTGACGGAGGTCGTCAGTTCGATTTCGCCCTCATGGTCGGTCGCCGCGCAGATGCGGTAATGACCGCCAACGACATCCTGGATCGCCTTCAGGGATTCACGGTAGAGCGCATTCGCGTCGATGTTGAACGGCACCGCGCCGGGCAGGTACTTTTTCGCGAAGTAGGTGAGGAAGAAAGAGCCGTCGGCGCAACCGACATCGATGACGGTGGAATAGCGGATGCCCTTTTCACATAGAAGCCGCAAGGGCCCCTCCATCGTGCCGACTTCAACCGGCTGCATCTGGCGCCCCTCGATCGCGTGCTTCCATGCCGCGATCTTAGCGAATGGGCAGGTCGCTCAAAGCACATCAAGTCGTCGACGGCGGCGCCCGCCGATGATTCCGGCGACCGCCAACAGGGCCGAGACCCCGGGTGCCGGCACATTCGAGAAGGTGAAGTTCGAGCCGCTTCCGACGATGAGGTTGCCGCCCGCGTAGACGAGCCCGGTCAAGTTCGTGTTGCCGGCAAAGCTCACCCCGCCGCTGCCGTAAATGGCCGCATTGATTTCCGCCTGGTTGCCGAAGGTCATGTTGCCCAGGGCCACCAGAAAGAGCTTGCCTGCGCCGGTGGTCTGAAACTTGGTCTGTCCATCCGCTGCAAACGCACCGCTCACATACACGTAGACATCGCCCGCGCTGGTGTCGGCAACCACCTTGCCGCTGGCGCCAAGATCAAACTTGCTGAAGGTGTAGACGCCTGACCCAAGATTGAGAGTGGACGAAATCTTGCTCGTGAACTTGTCGTACGAGCCCGCGGTCAGTGAGCGCACTTCCGACTTGTCCAAGTCGACATTGACTCCCGCAGGCGCGGTCCATGAAGTGATCACAGGGCTGGTCCAGGTGTGAACGGCTCCGGTTTCAACGCCGTCGGTCGAGGTTCCTGAACCGGTGGTCACTTGGCCGACCGCGCCCACCTTGCCCCCAACATGCACATTGCCGGCGAGCGCAATGCCGACATTGCTGCGAAGCACGAAGCCCTTGGGAGTGTCGATGACCGAGCCTTGCGCGGTCAACGTGAACGCCGCGGCCGAAACCAGCGCCAGAAGCGTCCCATTGGAGATCTTGCGGGTCAGGGTGCTGTTCATTGATTTCGCGCTTGAGAGTTTCATGTCCATTCTTCTTTCCGGGCCAAAGCCCTGTAAATCGCTGTTGCCAGCCACCTACGGACTTCAACCTTGAATATGTGACGATAAAGAAAGGGGCCAATCCGCTCGTTCAGACCGAGCCCCTGGGCCGAAACGGGATCACAGCCGGCGACGACGGCGTCCGCCGATGATTCCCGCGACCGCCAACAGGGCTGAGACGCCGGGAGCAGGCACGTTCGAGAAGGCGAAAGTTGCTCCATAGCCGGCGCTGATGTTCCCGCCCGCATAGGCCAGACCGGTCAGGCGAGAATCGCCGCCGAAGCTCATCGCTCCGCCGCTGTACAGGGCCGCCTGCAGATTGGTCTGGTAGCCGAAGTTCATGCTGCCCAGAGTCACGATGAAGAGCTTGCCGGGACCCGTGGTCTCGAATCGGGTCGCACTGTCGGTGGTGAGTCCGCCGTTGACGTACAGATAGACGTCCCCGGCGTTGGTGTTGGCCACGACCTTACCGCTCCAGCCCAATTGGAATATGCTGAAGGTGTAGTTGCCCGGCCCGAGGTTCAGGGTGGTCGAGCTGTTGCTCGTGAAGGAGCCATAGGCGCCCGCGGTCAGCGAGCGGGTCTCCGCCCACGCCAGATTTACATTGTTGCTGGTGGGCGCGGCCCATGAAGTGATCACGGGATTGGTCCAGGTGTGCACCGAGCCGGTCTCAATGCCGTCGAGCGAAGTGCCCCATCCCGAAGTGACCGTGCCCAGGGCTCCGACCGCGCCGCTGGCATGCACATTGCCTTCGAGGGCCATCGAGCCATTGCTGCGGAGCACGAATCCCTTCGGCGTGTCGACGATGCCTCCATGGGCGGCCGAACCGATGGCCGCGAGGGTGGTCAGCGCCATCAGCGCGAAACCAGCTCCCTTGCGGGAAATGTTGTTGAGAATGGATGGATTGTTCATTGCGTTGTTCATGATCATGCTTTCCGAGCGGGAGCCCCAGCGGGTGAATCCTGCCCTCCACCTACGGCCTCCAACATCGAATATGAGGGCTTCTTGGCACGTGCCAGTCGGGGATTACATCCGGCGACGACGACGGCCGCCAATGATGCCGGCGATGGCCATCAGAGCCGAGACGCCGGGAGCCGGCACGTTCGAGAAGGTGAATTCCGAACCAGTGCCGACGCTGATGTTGCCGCCCGCGTAGGCGAGACCCGTCAAGTGGGTGCTGCCGGCAAAGCTCACCGCGCCGCTGCCGTAAATGGCCGCCTGAATTTCCGCCTGGCTGCCGAAGGACATGTTGCCAATGGCCACCAAGAAGAGCTTTCCGGCGCCGATGGTCTGGAACTGGGTCTTGCCCGCGGCTGAAAACACGCCACTCACATACACATAGATGTCGCCCGCGCTGGTGTCGGCCACCACCTTGCCGCTGGTGGCAAGATCGAACTTGCTGAAGGTGTAGGTGCCCGATCCAAGATTCAGCGTGGCCGAATTTTTGCTGGTGAACTGGGCGTACGAACCCGCAGTCAGCGAACGGACCTCCGACTTGTCCAAGTCGACATTGACGCCGGGAGGAGTGACCCACGAGGTGATGACCGGGCTGGTCCAGGTGTGCACCGAGCCGGTTTCAACGCCATCGGTCGAGGTTCCCGAGCCCGTCGTCACATGGCCGATCGCGCCCACCATGCCGCCCGCATGCACATTGCCCGCGAGCGAAATGGCGCCATTGCTGCGAAGCACGAAACCCTTGGGGGTATCGACGACCGAGGCCTGGGCAGGCGAGCTGAACGCACCCGCCGAAACCAGCGCCAGAAGCGCCATACCGGAGGCCTTGCGAGTCAGGGTGTTGTTCATTGAAATCGTGCTTGAGAGTTTCATATCCATTCTTTCCGGGCCGAAGCCCTGTAAGTCGCTGTTGCCAGCCACCTACGACCTCCAACATCGAATATGAGGTGTTCCAAGGCAAGCCAAGGGTGAAATTGGCTCATAATCCATGCTCTATTAAGTACTTAGAAATGCGAGATTCCACGGAATTTGCTGGCCAGGAACCAATCGATGAATTATTTGACAGATGCCACTGGGGCCCAATGCTGCAATCCTGCCTTGTGCGGACCCGATGAAGCGTGGATTCGCCATTGGACGAAGCAGGAAGTCGCCTGCAGCTAAACTCCGCGCCTTGCACCCGAAGCAGATACTTCTGGTTTCTGGCGCGGATCCGGCCCGTGCGACGTGCATCGCGTGCCTGCAAGAGATCGAAGCGGCCACCATCACACCCGTGGACGAATCGCGCGCCGTGGCGCTCGCAGGTTCGACGCAAGCCGAGTGCATCGTGCTTGTGGATGGCCCCGACTGTGACGCCCGTTCCCTGCTCCTGAAAGTGCGCGGCATGCCGTCGCTGACGCAAACCATGGTGGTGGCCGTTGCGGAAACTCCGCTGCTAACGACGCTGGCTTCCCGCGGAGCAGACGCCACCATCGCGACGGACGCCGTGCCGAACTCACTCCGGCAGGTGGTGGAAGGCGTCCTGCGCCGTCGCGAGCAGTGGCGCGATGCGGCACCCAGCGTGGCGGGCAAGAGCATCCTGTCGCAGCGCCTCCAGGATGCGATCGACGCCGGTGAACTGGGCAGCCTTCTGCTGCTGCGATTCGACCAGTTCGCCAATGTCTCCACGGCGCTGCATACCCTGGGAGTCGCGGGCAGCGCCCTGCATGCCGAGCTTGAGCGATCGCTCCGGAACCGGCTCACGCCGCTGATGCCCGCCGGCGCCTGGATGTCCGCCCTGAGCGAGGAAACGTTCGTGATCGCCATGCCGCCTGGCACGCCGGAGGCCGACGCAGTGGCGGACCGCATGGTGCAGTCGGCGCGGGAGCCGCTGGTCCTGGCCGAGCGGGACATTCGCCTGCGCGTCCACGCGGGCTGGTGTCCGGTCGATGTCCGCGAGCCGGCGGATGCCGCCACGATCCTGGGGCGCGCCGAATTGGCGGACGGCGAAGCGCGCAGCGGCGCCGTTCCCAGCGCGATGCGATGGTCCGCCGCGATGGAGTCGCGTCTGCTGAACGATCTGCAGCTGGCCAGCGCCATACAGCACGCCGTCGAGCGAGCGGAGTTTCAGCTGATGTTCCAGCCTCAGGTCGGGATGGTGCGGGGCGATGTGTATGGCGCGGAGGCGCTGATTCGCTGGACCCTGCCGACGGGACTGCGAATTCCCCCGGGCCGGTTCGTCGCGCTCGCCGAGGAGTGCGGCCTGATGGACTCCATCACCCTGTGGTCACTCCGCGAAGCCTGCCGCCAAGCTGCCGCCTGGGAGCAGGCCGGCCTGCATCTTCGCATCGCGGTGAACATTGCCGCCAATCAACTCGCCAACCCTCGCTTCGTCGATGCAGTGCGAGGAGCGCTCGCCGAGAGCGGAGTACTCGCCGGCCAGCTGGCGATGGAAATCTCCGAGGCCGCCATCCTGTCGAATCCGCGTGCCTTTGGCGGGCCGCTGAAAACCCTGCGCAACCTGGGAGTGACTCTCTGCGTGGATGACTTCGGTGTGGGCGTGGCGACGCTGGCCAATCTGCGGACGCTGCCGGTGTCGGAATTGAAAATGGACCGCAGCTTCATCCGAACGCTGCCGGGCACGGCGCAGGATCGCTCGGTGGTACAGACCATGATTTCGCTGGGGCGCCAGCTTCAGCTTCGCATGGTCGCCGTCGGGGTGGAGAGCCTGGCGCAGTGGGCCTGGCTGAAGGAGAATGGCTGCGACGCGGCGCAGGGCTGGCTGATCGGAAAAGCGACGGCCGGCGACGGGATCCCTGAGCTGGTCGGGAAAATCAGGCGCGACACTCCCGCCGGGTCAGCGCCGCGCGGGGAGCGCTCCGAACTCAGGCGCTGAAGCTCGACCCGCATCCGCAGGTCGTGGTCGCGTTGGGATTGTTGAAGACGAATCCCCTTCCCATCACCTCGTCCTTGAAATCAATGGTGGTGCCGTTGACATACAGGTACGACTTCGGGTCGCAGATGACTTTCACTGTGAAGGATTCCGGCGCGGTCGCGGTGGCCACCGAGCCCGCACCATTTCCGTTCTTGGCTTGCGCTTCCGGTCGTCGCGTGTAGGAGATCTCCCACAGTTCGTCATTGTCCTTGCGGATCTCGGAGAGATCGAGCAGATAGCTGAATCCGCTGCATCCGCCACCTTTCACTCCAACTCGAAGATGGATCTTGGCAGGATCGAGACCCTGCTGACGGATGATCGAATCAATTTCACGGGCTGCGGTTTCGGTGACGATGACGGGCATGGGGGTCTCCTGGAAATGAAATCAGTGGGTCTTCGCGGCCTGCGGCGCGGCGGTTTCGGTCGCGCGGCCGTTCTTCTTCTTCCAATCCTCGATCGCCGCGCGGATGGAATCCTCGGCGAGCACGCTGCAGTGGATCTTCACGGGGGGCAAGCTGAGCTCCTCGACGATCTGGGTGTTCTTGATCGCCAAAGCTTCATCGACCGTTTTGCCCTTGATCCATTCGGTGGCCAGCGAGCTTGAGGCGATCGCCGAGCCGCACCCGAAGCACTTGAACTTGGCGTCCTTGATCAGGCCCTGGTCGCTGACCTGGATGTGCAACTGCATGACGTCGCCGCATTCCGGCGCGCCCACGATGCCCACCCCGACGTCCTTGCGGGCGAGCACTTCCTTGCTGCTGCCGAACGAGCCCACGTTGTGCGGGTTCTGGTAATGATCGATCACTTTTGCGCTGTAAGCCATGGCGGTTTCCTTCCGGGATCAGTGGGTCTGCCACTGGATTTTGCTGATGTCGACGCCCTCTTTGTACAAGTCGTAGAGCGGGCTCATTTTTCGCAGATGATTCACCGCCTTGGTGATCGACGCGATGGTGTAGTCGATCTCCTGCTCGGTGGTCCAGCGGCTCATGCTCAGGCGCAGGCTGCTGTGGGCAAGCTCGTCGCCGACGCCCAGGCTCTTGAGCACGTAGCTGGGCTCGAGGCTGGCGCTGGTGCAGGCCGAGCCGGAGGAGCAGGCGATGTCCTTGATGCCCATGAGCAGGCTCTCGCCCTCGACGAAGCCGAAGGAGATGTTGGTGATGTTGGGCAGCCGCTTGGTCGCGTGGCCGTTGACCTGGGTGACCTCGATGTTCTTGGCGAGCTCGGTCTCCAGTTTGGTGCGGAACTTGAGCAGGCGCTGCCCCTCCGACTGCATGTCCTGCTGGCAGAGTTCGCAGGCCTTGCCGAAGCCGGCGATGCCGCTGACGTTGAGCGTGCCGCTGCGCATGCCGCGCTCCTGGCC
The DNA here is from genome assembly GCA_021414025.1 of Planctomycetota bacterium. Classification (NCBI taxonomy): domain Bacteria; kingdom Pseudomonadati; phylum Planctomycetota; species Planctomycetota bacterium. The sequence goes on from JAIOPG010000007.1 coordinate 448,133, forward strand.
GCCGCCGTCCACGATGGCCTCGAGTCGGACGCGCGGCTTGCGGCGGCGCACATACAGGGCGCCCACGCCCTTGGGTCCGTAGATCTTGTGGCCGCTCCAGGAGAGCAGGTCGATGTTGTCACGCTCGACATCGGTCGGCATCTTGCCGGCCCACTGCGTCGCGTCAGTGTGGAAGATGATCTCGCGCTCGTGGCAGAGCTTGCCGATCGCGGGCACCTCGTTGATGGTGCCAATCTCGTTGTTGGCCCACATGATGGAGACCAGGATGGTGTCGGGCCGCAGGGCCTTCTCCACCATCGCGGCGGTGATCACGCCGTCGGCCGGGGGCTCGATGAAGGTGACATCGAAGCCCTCCTTCTGAAGACGCTTGCAGGGATCGAGCACGGCCTTGTGCTCATGCTGCGCCGTGACGATGTGGCCGCGTCCGGTCTGTCCCTCAGGGGCCTTGGCGTACATGTGCGCCGCGCCCTTGATCGCCAGGTTGTTGCTCTCGGTGGCGCCGCTGGTGAAGATGATCTCCTTCGAGTTGGCGCCGATCAGCGCCGCGGCCTGCTCGCGGGCCTTTTCCACGGCATCCTCGGCCTCCCACCCATAGGCGTGGTTGCGGCTGCCGGGATTCCCGAAGCACTCGGAGAAATAGGGAAGCATCGCCTCCACCACGCGAGGATCGCATCGTGTGGTGGCCGCGTTGTCGAGGTAGAGGGGTCGTGGGTTGGTCATGTGGGGCTCTCGAAAATTCGGATTTTTATTCTGAAATCGGAATCCGCGATTTCAGTCCCCTAGTGTAGGCATCTTTGCCGCGATTGCAAAGCAAAAAAAGGGCACGGCGCGGAGCGAGGACCCTCCGTTTCGACGGGGGAAATGCCGCGATTCACGCGGACGAGAACGGGTCCAAGGGCGAGTACCTTCACCGCATGCGCATAGTGGAGCACGCCCGGTCGCTCGAGCCCTTCCACCGCGGCGCGCTGGTTCCCACCATGGGCGCCCTGCACGCGGGCCATGCCTCGCTCGTCGAGCGCGCGGCGGCCTCAAGGCTCCCCGTGGTCGTGACAATCTTTGTGAATCCGACGCAGTTCGCACCGGGCGAGGACTTCGCCCGTTACCCGCGCACGCTCGAGGCCGACCAGGAACTTTGCCGCAAGGCGGGGGCGCACGCCATCTTCATCCCCGCGGTCGAGGAGCTCTATCCGCATGGAGTCGCGGCGGCCGGCGCCGAGGCGGCGGCGATGGTGCTGCCCGATGTGGCGACCCGGCCCGGGCTCGAAGACGCCCACCGCCCGGCGCATTTCGCGGGGGTGCTGCAGATCGTTGCCAAGCTCTTTGACCTCTGCCGGCCGGTCGCGGCCTACTTCGGCGAGAAAGATTTTCAGCAGCTCCGTGCGGTTCAGGAGATGGTTCGGCTTGCCAGCGGTCGATGGCCGGATCTTGCGGTTCACGCCTGTCCCACCATCCGCGAACCCGACGGCCTGGCCATGAGCAGCCGCAATCGCTATTTGAAGCCGGTCCAGCGCAAAAGCGCGCTGGGCTTGTCAAAAGCCTTGGGCGCGGCGGACGCGATGGCGCAATCCGGGGGCGATCCCGCGGCAGTTGAGGGTGAGATGCGGCGCGTCCTGCAGGGCCACGGTCTGGTCATTGACTACGCGGCGGTTCGCTCCTCCGAGACGCTGCTGCCCTTGAAGGAAATCCGTCGCGGCAGCCGCGCGCTGGTGGCCGCGCGACTCGAGGGCGTCCGGTTGATCGACAACGCCGCTATCGATCCCGGCGGATGACTTCCAGGGCAAGCTCCTGCAGGAGCGACTTCACCTGCCCCGCCGGCAACGGCACCAGCGCCTCCTGTGCGCCGATGATCATGTGTTCGGCGATCCTTTGTGCAGCCTCGATCGACCCCGCCTTGTGCATGCGCTTGACCAGCTCGACACCGTCGCGCGATTCGATCACGTCGATGGCCTCGGCCCGGGCGCTGCCGGCGCAGTCGCGCAGATAGAGGATCAGCGGAAGCGTGGCCTTGCCCTTGAGCAGGTCGCAACCCAGGGTCTTGCCGACCACGCTCTGGTCGCCGGTGAAATCAAGGATGTCATCCTGGATCTGGAAGGCGACGCCGGTGTGCTGGCCATATTGCGAAAGCGCCGACTGAATGGTTTTGCTGGCCCCGGAGAGTTTGGCGCCAAGCTGGCAGCACGTGGAGACCAGGGCCGCAGTCTTGCGGCGGACGATCTCCAGGTAGGTGTTCTCGTCCAGGCAGACATCCTCGCGCCGGCTCAACTGCAGCAGCTCGCCCTCGCAAAGCGTGTTGGTCGTCTGCCCGAAGGCGACGTTCAGCGAGGGATCGCCGATGAGCGAGCAGAGGTGGAAGGCGTTGGAGATGAGCCAGTCGCCGAGCATGACCGCGGTCTCGTTGCCGCGCAGGGAATTGATCGTGGCCCCTTGCCGGCGCGTGTCGGCGTCGTCGAGCACGTCGTCGTGCACCAGGGTCGCCATGTGGATCATTTCCGAGACGGCGGCCGCCATCTTGTGGTTGCGGGTCAGCGCCGACTCGTCCTCGCGGCCCGTCGCCGCCAGTCCCGAGAGCAGCAGCAGCGTGGGGCGGAGCATCTTGCCGCGGTAACGCTCGACGTGGCGGGCCAGCTCGTTCACCGCGGGCAGGTCGCTGCGAAGCTGGCGGCGGAAGACTTCCTCGACCTCCTGGAGCGCCCCCGCCACGATGCCGGCGGCGGGAGCGCGGCGCCACGCAGGTGCAAGAATGGCGAAGGGATGCATGGGGGGACTCTAGGTGAAAATGGGATTTATTTCTCGGCCGCGATGTAGGCGATCCACCCGGCGCACGCCTCGCCCTGGGTGTCGGCGCGGAATTTTCCGTTGCCGCTCCCGGTGAGGTGGTTGGTGCCCTCCCAATAGACCGTGGAGCGCTTGAAGCCGGATTCTGCGAGCAATTCCTTCAACTCGGGAATGGTCCACAGCCGCCAGTCGTAGGTGAAGGCCTTGCGGATCCTGGTCCGGTCGGGAAACTTGAAGTGGATGTGGTTGAGCACTTCGCCCGAGATCGGGTTGTATTTTTCGGTCTCCCAGACATAGGTGAAGCCGTCCAAGTGGCGCTCCTCCTTCTGCTGCGAGAAGCTTTCATAGCCCCCGTAGCAGTCGAGAAAGAAGACGCCGCCACGAGCGAGCTGCGTGCGCGCGAACTTGAAGTAGCGCAGCAGCTCGGCCCGCTTCTTGAAGATGTAGTAGGAGAAGTTGAAGGCGGCCACGACGTCGACCTTGGGGCCTTCGTGCGTCAGCACATTCCCCTGCACCGTGCGCAACCGCCGCAGGGCCTTTGCGGACAGTTGCCGGGCGCGTCGCTCGCGGCCCCAGGCGAGCACCTCCGGATCAAGGTCCACGCCGTAGGCGGTGTTGGCGGGGCGCTGCAGCACCCAGGCGCTGGAAAGAATGTGCGTGCCGCAGAAATCCTCGCGGAAGGTCTTGGGAAGGCGGCCGTTGATCGACGCGAAGATGCGATCGATGAACTTGACCTCGTCAACCGGGGTCTGCACCGCCAACTCGTAGAGCTCGTGCGGATCGCTGGTGGCGGCGCTGCGCCATCCCTTGCGGACCCCCTTCGACCGGGCCTTGAATTTGGTCTGGAAGGCTTTCTTCTTGGGATTTTTGACGTGGGGATGGTTCATCTCGATGACGGACATGGGAGAAGCACGTTAGCGACTCGCGGAAGGATCGTCACGCAGGGCACGATCGAGCGCCTTGCGGGCGATCACGCCGATCACCGCGAGCGAGATCATCAGGGTCACGATGCCCGCGATCACCGCGAACATCCCCTGATCCTTCGCCAGGGTCTGGATGTCGGTGGCGCCGGTGGCGGCTCCCGAGGCGGCGAAGGAGCAGGCGATGAAGGTCCGCGGAGCGATGCCCAGCGACGAGCCGATCAGGAACTTCGCCCAACCCGCGCCGCAGGCGGTCATGATCAGGTTGATCGCGGAGAAGGGCCCGCTGGGCGAGAGTCGGATCAGGGTGATGATGCCGGTGGACTTCCAGAAGCTCTCCTCGAGGATGGTCCGGCGGATGATCGACCAGCGCTTGTGGGCGTCGATCCACATCACGACGTCGTTGCCGCACACCAGCCTGCTGATGGCGAATCCCACGACGGTGCCCCCGAAGTACCCGGCGCTGCACGCCGCGAATCCGAGCTTGGCGCCGAAGATCCACCCGCCGACGATGGTCGGCGCGTAGGTGGGCAGCAGCCCGACGCCGGTCAGCAGCGCATAGCAGCAGGCGAAGACCGCCGCGGAATAGAGGGAATCGCCGCCGATCCACTGGCGAACCTCGTCGATGTGCGCCAGCAGGTAGAAGCCGTTGGCCACCGGCAGCAGCAGCCACAACAGCAGCAGAATGCCGCCGCTGCGCATGCCGCTGGGCAGGGCCTGGTATTGCCGTGCCCACGTCTCGACGTGGCGCCTCCACGCGTTCGGTGGCGTCGGTTCGCTGGTCATGGGCTGCTCGCCGAACGCTCAGGCCGTGACCGGGACCCTCGCGTCCATGTGCTTGATGATTTCCCTGGCGAACTCGGAGCACTTCACCTTGCGGGCGTTCTCCATCAGCCGGTGGAAGTCGTAGGTGACGGTCTTGGCGCCGATCGCCGCGTCCATGCCGGCGATGATGAGATCCGCCGCCTCGCCCCAGCCCATGTAGCGCAGCATCATCTCGCCGGAGAGGATCACGCTGCCGGGGTTCACCTGGTCCAGGTTGGCATACTTCGGCGCCGTGCCGTGGGTCGCCTCGAAGATGGCGTGGCCGGTGATCTCGTTGATGTTGGCGCCCGGCGCGATGCCGATGCCGCCGACCTGGGCCGCCAGCGCGTCGGAGAGGTAGTCGCCGTTCAAGTTCATCGTCGCGATGACGTCGAAGTCCTTGGCCCGCGTCAGCACCTGCTGCAGCGTGATGTCGGCGATCGAGTCCTTGATGAGCAGCTTGCTCTTCCACTTGCCGCCGCCGTGGGTTCCCCACTGCTTCATCGCCTGGTCGACCTCGGCGCAGATCTTGCCCTTCTGGTCCGGCGTCATCATGTCGTAGCCGGGGTCGATCAGCTTGGCGTTGGCCTCGGAGGTGAGATTGGCGTTGGCTTCCTTGTTGCCGAAGATCCACGTCTCGCGCTCGCTCACGGTTTCATTGCGGAATTCCCTGGCCGCCAGCGCATAGGCCCAGTCCTTGAAGGCGCCCTCGGTGAACTTCATGATGTTGCCCTTGTGGACGATGGTCACGCTCTTGCGCTTGTGCTTGAGGGCGTACTTGATCGCGGAGCGGACGAGTCGCTCGGTGCCTTCTCGCGAGATCGGCTTGAAGCCGATGCCGCAGGTGTCGGGGAAGCGGATCTTGCCGAACTCCTTGGGATAGGCCTCCTTGAAGGCGCTCAGGAATTTCTTGACTTCGGGCGAGCCTTCCTTGAACTCGATGCCTGCGTAGATGTCCTCGGTGTTCTCGCGGAAGATGACGGCGTCGACATCCTCGGGCTTCTTGACCGGACTGGGCACGCCCTTGAAGTAGCGCACCGGGCGCAGGCAGACGTAGAGGTCGAGGATCTGGCGCAGCGCGACATTGAGGCTGCGGATGCCGCCGCCGATCGGCGTGGTGAGCGGGCCCTTGATGCCCACGAGCATTTCGCGGAAAGACGTCAGCGTTTCATCAGGCAGCCACGATCCGGTTTTGTTGAAGGCCTTTTCACCGGCGAGCACCTCGTGCCAGTGAATCTTGCGCTTGCCGCCGTAAGCCTTCTCCACCGCGGCGTCGAAAACCATGCAACTTGCCTTCCAGATGTCGGGGCCGGTGCCGTCGCCCTCGATGTACGGGATGATCGGCTTGTCGGGGACCTGCAGCGTGCCGTTGGCGGCGATCCGGATGGTGTCGCCGGCAGGGACCTTCACGAGTTTGTACTGCGCCATGGTGGGGTGAAGAAGCAGGAAAATGCGGGGTGGCGCAAGAGTGTCCGCACGCACCGCGAGCGAACCGCGGGGCCGCTGCCCTTCCGCATCGCAACAGGCCCTGCGAATTCCCGAGGTGCATGCCGCCAACAGCGTCTCTCGAACAACCCACGTGCAACCGCCACCGCTTCCTGATACCGCCCAGACCCTCCGATGGGAGGATTTCGAGCTGCCACCGCGTTGGTCAGAGGCCTCCGCGATCTCGTCCGCGGTCCGCGCCGCCGGCCGGCGGAGTCAGCGCCGTCCGCCACGCCGGACCCCGCCCCGTTCGACGATCTGATCACTCGCATCGATCGCTACGGCGCCGCGTGGGTCCGCGAGACCGCGCCAGTACTCCATCCACTCCTCCCAACCGACTGGGCCCCGCTCGGCGGACTGATCCCGGACGGCACTTGGTGGACCGCGCCGACCGACGACCCGGGCTGGGTGAGTCCCCCGCTGGCGCTGCCGGCCGGCACGCACTGGCGCTACCTGCACGTCCGTTTCGCAGCGACGGCCCCTGACGGCGTCGCGCGCACGCAGCTCTTCCGCGACGACGGCGACGGCTTCCAAGAGTCGTCCAGCGTGTCGTGGCAGATCGTCGCCGACGGCGTCGAGCGTACCTACGTGATCGACCTGACGGCGCACACATTGCCGGCCAATCGCGTCCCGCAGCGGCTTCGGCTCGATCCTCTCGACCGCCCCGGACGCCTCCGCCTGGCGCGCCTCACCTTGATCGCCGATCTCGCGCAGGTCGAACCCGGCAGCAACCTCCGGACCATCATGGCCGAACGCTATCTGCGTGGCGGCGGGGTCGAATGTGGCGCGCTGCAGAACCCCATGACGGTGCCCGCCACCGCACGCGTGATCTACGTCGACCGACTCACGCTCGCCGACGCACGCGCCCACTACCCCGAACTCGACGGCCAGACGTTGACACCGCCGAACCTGGTGGCCGACCTGCAACGCCTGCCGATCGGCGACGGTCGCGTCGATTTCTGCATCGGCAACCACCTGCTCGAGCACGCGCGCGATCCGATCGGCGGACTCTGCCAGTTCCTTCGCACGCTGCGCCCGGGCGGCGTTGCGTTCGTGTCGGTGCCGGACGTGTCGCACCCCCTCGCGCGGGGCCGCCCGGTCACCCCATTCACGCCCAGACTCGAGGACCACCGTCCAACCCCGGATCGCCG